>NZ_CEEDHK010000021.1:0-62046 GCF_979254655.1 Pseudomonas sp. AC229 | reverse complement strand
TGTGAGAGTAGGTCATCGTCAAGCTTAAATTCCAAACCCCCTACTCGTGAAAACGGGTAGGGGGTTTGTTTTTGGGCGCGGAAAAGTGAGGCGGGCTGGGTGAGTTCTCTTGAGTGTCCTGATCGCCAGCTTCTTATGCTTTCTATGCAATTGCCAAGTGCATCGATATGATGCGTGCCTTTCAGTTGGGCTCACTGCAAATGCCGAACTTACTGACGCTTCTGCAAGATGGTCAATTTCATTCGGGCGAGGCTCTCGGCCGGGCCCTAGGTATAAGCCGTGCGGCTGTCTGGAAGCAGCTTCAAGAGTTGGAGTCAGTGCATGGTCTCCATGTCCACAAAGTGCGCGGGCGAGGATATTCCCTCGAAAGCCCTATCTCTCTATTGGAGCGTGATCATCTGATGCCCAATCCAGGGGGGTGGTCCCCCTATGTGGTTGAAAGCATTGATTCGACTAATGCTGAGGCGTTCAGATGCCTCGAAAGAGGATTTTCACCCCCATTTTTTGTAGTCGCCGAGCGGCAGACAGCTGGGCGCGGCCGGCGCGGCCGGCAATGGGCTAGTCCCTTTGGGGAAAATGTTTATTACAGCCTTCTCTTGCGTGCGGAGGGCGGGGCGGCTCAGTTTGAGGGGCTGAGTCTGGTCGTTGGGCTAGCGGTGCTGGGTGCGATACGCGAATTGGGTGTAGCAGGTGGGGGGCTTAAATGGCCAAACGATATCCTGGTGCGCGGCAAAAAGATCGCCGGCATATTGCTGGAGCTGTCTGGTGATCCGGCGGATGTTTGCCATGTAGTGATCGGTGTTGGGATCAACGTCAATATGCGCAGTCAGAATGTGATCGACCAGCCTTGGACGTCCATGCGCCTTGAAAGCGGCAAAATGATCGACCGCAGTGTGCTTATTAATAGCTTGAACGTGCATTTGAGTCGCTACTTGCGGATGCACCTCGAAGAAGGCTTCAAAGCGATTCGGGAGGAGTGGGAGGTCGAGCATTTGTGGCAAGGCCAAAAGGTTCGCCTTTCTGCGGGGAGTCAGAGCATCGATGGGGTTGTGCTTGGAGTAAATGCCCAGGGCGCCTTGCGTCTCTTGGTTGCTGGCACTGAGCACCAATATAGTGGCGGTGAGCTTAGTTTGAGGTTGCGTGATGATTCTTGAGCTCGACTGCGGCAACAGCTTTATTAAGTGGCGCGTGCTGGATCAAGCGGCAGTTTTCAATGCTGGTGTGGTGGGGAGTGCTGATGAGCTCCTCGCGGCACTCTCGGCGTTACCAGGCATAGCGCTGAGCGCGGCGAGATTGGTAAGTGTTAGGGGGGATGAGGAGACATCATCGCTTGTGGAACTCTTGTCTCAACAGTTTGGTGTGGTGGCATTGTGCGCGCGCCCGGCGCCTTCCGCTGCTGGGGTCAAGAATGGCTACATCGATTACGAGCGGTTAGGGTTGGATCGATGGATGGCGGTGCTTGGCGCGTACCGTCTTGCTGGTGGTGCGTGCCTGGTTCTGGACCTCGGCACTGCGGTGACGTCAGACTTTGTTGATGCCGGCGGGGAACACCTGGGTGGGTTTATTTGCCCGGGACTGCCGCTGATGCGAAGTCAGCTGCGGACGCACACTCGCCGGATTCGTTACGAAGGTGACGCTGCTGAAGAGGCTATGCAGGTCCTAGTTCCGGGGCGCTCCACGGTTGAGGCTGTGGAGCGAGGTTGTTCGTTGATGCTGCGAGGGTTCGTTCAAACTCAGCTTGAGCTGGCTCGCAGATATTGGGGTGACTCCTTTTCTGTATTTCTTACAGGGGGGGATGCGGGGTCCGTCAAAGAAATTCTGCCTGCTGCGCGTGTAATGCCCGACCTGATTTTTGTCGGCCTTGCTATCGCATGTCCGTTGCCTTGAGGTCCATATGCGCTGGTTGTTTCTGTTTCTGCTGGTTTTGAATCTTTTCTACTACGTCTGGCATCAGCAGCAGGCCCCGCTTCGTGCCAAGGAAATCGCGCCTTTATCTTTGCATCAGGAGGTGCGTCGTGACATTCGCTTGCTTAGCGAGTCCGGCGGCGCGCAGCGTCGCCGCGAGCGTTCTGTCGACGAGCCTGCTGAGGCTGCCGAGGTGTGTATGTATCTCGGTGGTTTCGATCAGGAAGAATCCGCAAAGCTGGTGGAGCAGCGTCTGATTACCTTGGATATTCAGTCTCGCGTCCAGGTTGTGGATGCTCCGGCAGGGCTCGATTATTGGGTTTACTTGCCGCCACTCGCCTCGCGCCAGGCATCCTTGCGTCAGTTAAAAGAGCTGCAGGCAAGAAAAATAGACAGCTACATCATCACTCAAGGCGATCTTTCGAACGGTATTTCGCTAGGCATGTTTCCTCGCAATGAGTCTGCAGAAAGCGTGATGCAGAGGCTGCGTGAGGTCGGGTACGAACCTCAGATGCGTGAGTTGCCTCGTGCGCATCGCAATTTCTGGGTGCGGATTGCTCCGGGTAGTCGCCGGTTGGTTGATGATGGTTTGCTGCAACTGTTGGCAAGAGATTTTGGCGGCCTGCAACATCAATTAATGCCTTGCGAAAGCGTTGCATCGCCCAATTAGTTTGAATAGAATGGCGCCCGCTTTGCAGGGTTGCCTTTCTGGGTGTTCTGAAAAGTTGCTGTCGATTGCGCTAACCTCAAGTTTTTTATGAGGAATTGCTTGACAGTAGGGTGGCATACGAAGAGAATGCCGCCTCACTTTGGAGGGGTTCCCGAGTGGCCAAAGGGATCAGACTGTAAATCTGACACGCGAGTTTCGAAGGTTCGAATCCTTCCCCCTCCACCATATTTAGCGAGAGCTGCAAGCTCCGCGGGTATAGTTCAACGGTAGAACCTCAGCCTTCCAAGCTGATGGTGCGGGTTCGATTCCCGCTACCCGCTCCATGTTTGCAGTAATTTGTTTTAAAGAGTTCGCTCTTGTAGCTCAGTTGGTAGAGCACACCCTTGGTAAGGGTGAGGTCAGCGGTTCGAATCCGCTCAAGAGCTCCATTATTAAAAGGCAGATATGCAGATATCTGCCTTTGTTTTAATGGTTGCGTGGTTCGCGCACTTAATCGATGGGAGACGCTCTGATGGCTAAAGAAAAGTTTGAACGGAACAAACCGCACGTCAACGTTGGCACCATCGGTCACGTTGACCACGGTAAAACCACTCTGACCGCTGCTCTGACTCGTGTTTGCTCCGAAGTTTTCGGTTCGGCTCGCGTTGACTTTGACAAAATCGACAGCGCTCCAGAAGAAAAAGCTCGTGGTATCACCATCAACACCGCTCACGTTGAATACGATTCGGCCGTGCGTCACTACGCACACGTTGACTGCCCTGGTCACGCCGACTACGTAAAAAACATGATCACCGGTGCTGCTCAGATGGACGGCGCTATCCTGGTTTGCTCGGCCGCTGATGGTCCGATGCCGCAAACCCGTGAGCACATCCTGCTGTCCCGTCAGGTTGGCGTTCCTTACATCGTTGTCTTCCTGAACAAGGCTGACATGGTGGATGACGCTGAGTTGCTGGAACTGGTTGAGATGGAAGTTCGCGACCTGCTGAGCACTTACGAGTTCCCAGGTGATGACACTCCGATCATCATCGGTTCGGCTCTGATGGCTCTGAACGGCCAAGACGATAACGAAATGGGCACTACCGCTGTTAAGAAGCTGGTAGAGACTCTGGATAGCTACATTCCTGAGCCAGTTCGTGTCATCGACAAGCCATTCCTGATGCCAATCGAAGACGTATTCTCGATCTCCGGCCGCGGTACTGTAGTTACCGGTCGTATCGAGCGCGGTATCGTCAAGGTTCAGGAGGCTCTGGAAATCGTTGGTCTGCGTGACACCACTCAGACTACTTGCACCGGCGTTGAAATGTTCCGCAAGCTGCTCGACGAAGGTCGTGCTGGCGAGAACTGCGGCGTGCTGCTGCGCGGTACCAAGCGTGAAGACGTTGAACGTGGTCAAGTGCTGGCCAAGCCGGGCTCGGTTAAGCCGCACACCAAGTTCGAAGCTGAGGTTTACATCCTGAGCAAAGACGAAGGTGGTCGTCACACCCCGTTCTTCAAAGGCTACCGTCCTCAGTTCTACTTCCGTACTACCGACGTTACTGGTAGTTGCGAACTGCCGGAAGGCGTTGAGATGGTAATGCCAGGCGACAACATCAAGATGGTTGTTACCTTGATCAAGTCGATCGCCATGGAAGATGGTCTGCGTTTCGCGATTCGCGAAGGCGGCCGTACCGTTGGTGCTGGCGTAGTTGCCAAAATCATCGAGTAATCGTTGATTAGTCCCCATCAGGCCGGCATAATGGTCGGCCTGATTTTGTTTTAGGTCAGTAGCTCAATTGGCAGAGCGACGGTCTCCAAAACCGTAGGTTGGGGGTTCGATTCCCTCCTGACCTGCCAGTTTTATCAAGAAATTGAAACTGGCACTCCTTTCACAGGATCCTCGTAAATGACTGTTAAGGCTGAAGCCAAAGAATCGCGCTTTGATCTGCTCAAGTGGCTCGTTGTAGTTGCTTTGGTGGTGGTTGGCGTGGTTGGCAATCAGTTCTTCTCTGGTGAGCCGATTCTGTACCGTGTCCTGGGTTTGTTGGCGGTTGCAGCGGTTGCCGCTGCAATCGCGCTACAAACAGCTAAAGGGCAGGCATTTTTCGGGCTGGCTAAAGAAGCTCGGGTTGAAATTCGCAAAGTCGTTTGGCCGACTCGCCAGGAAACCATGCAGACCACCCTCATTGTTGTGGCGGTTGTGCTGGTAATGGCGCTGTTGTTGTGGGGGCTTGACTCCCTGCTAGGCTGGCTTGTTTCCATGATTGTTCGTTAAAGGTGTCCCGTGGCTAAGCGTTGGTACGTTGTGCATGCTTACTCGGGTTACGAGAAGCATGTAATGCGCTCTCTGATCGAGCGCGTCAAGCTGGCCGGCATGGAAGATGGGTTCGGCGAGATTCTGGTACCCACTGAAGAAGTGGTTGAGATGCGTAATGGCCAGAAGCGCAAAAGTGAACGCAAGTTCTTCCCCGGTTATGTTCTGGTGCAAATGGACATGAACGAAGGCACTTGGCACTTGGTCAAGGATACGCCTCGAGTCATGGGTTTCATTGGTGGTACTGCCGATAAGCCTGCGCCCATCACTGATAAAGAGGCTGATGCAATTTTGCGTCGTGTTGCTGATGGTAGCGACAAGCCGAAGCCGAAAACCCTGTTTGAGCCAGGTGAAATGGTCCGTGTAATTGACGGTCCTTTCGCTGACTTCAGCGGTGTTGTCGAAGAAGTGAACTATGAGAAAAGCCGGATTCAAGTGGCTGTGACCATTTTTGGTCGCTCCACTCCGGTTGAGTTGGAGTTTAGTCAGGTCGAAAAGGCATAACTGACAAAGCGTCCCGTACCCCGCAGCCTCAGGCTGCGGGGTTTTGTCGTCACTGGGATAAACACGTAAGTAACCCGGGGAGCCGCAAGGCGTTAGAACCCGAATTGGAGTAGCTAATGGCTAAGAAAATCACGGCTTATATCAAGCTGCAAGTAAAGGCTGCACAAGCTAACCCGAGCCCACCTGTTGGTCCGGCTCTTGGTCAGCACGGTGTGAACATCATGGAATTCTGCAAGGCGTTCAACGCCAAGACTCAGGGCATGGAACCTGGTCTGCCGACTCCAGTGATCATCACTGTATATAGCGACCGTAGCTTCACTTTTGAAACCAAAAGCACCCCTGCTTCGGTTCTGCTGAAGAAGGCTGCCGGTCTGACTAGCGGTTCGGCTCGCCCGAACAGCGTCAAAGTTGGCACCGTTACTCGTGCTCAGCTCGAAGAGATCGCCAAGACCAAGCAGGCTGATCTGACCGCTGCTGATATGGACGCAGCAGTACGCACCATCGCTGGCTCTGCTCGCAGCATGGGCCTTAACGTGGAGGGTGTGTAATGGCTAAGTTGACCAAGCGCCAAAAGGCTATTGCCGAGAAAGTTGTTGCCGGCAAGTCATACAGCTTCGAAGAAGCGGCCACCCTGCTGGGCGAGCTGTCGAAAGTTAAATTCACCGAGTCGTTTGACATCGCTGTGAACCTGGGTGTGGACCCACGTAAATCCGACCAGGTTGTACGTAGCGCTACCGTTCTGCCGCACGGCACCGGTAAAACCGTTCGCGTCGCTGTGTTCACCCAGGGTCCGGCAGCTGAAGCTGCTCTGGCCGCCGGCGCTGATCGCGTTGGTATGGATGAGCTGGCTGCTGAAATGAAGGCCGGCGAGCTGAACTACGACGTAGTTATCGCTTCCCCGGACGCCATGCGCGTTGTAGGTCAGTTGGGTCAGATCCTCGGTCCACGTGGTCTGATGCCTAACCCTAAAGTCGGGACCGTAACCCCAGACGTAGCCACTGCCGTGAAAAACGCCAAGGCTGGTCAGGTTCGTTATCGCACCGACAAAAACGGCATCATCCACACTTCCGTTGGCAAAGTTGGCTTCGAAGCCATCAAGCTGAAGGAAAACGTTGAGGCCCTGATCGCTGATCTCAAGCGCATCAAGCCAGCTTCTTCGAAAGGTATATACGTTAAGCGCGTTACCCTGAGCACCACTATGGGCCCAGGCCTGGTTATCGATCAGGGCTCGCTGGACGCGTAAGACAAATCAGTCGGAGCAAGTAATTGCTCCGATTGTTGAAAGATTGGGGTCCCTGCCTGGCGGGGGCTATCCAAGACCGTAGGCGACGCAAGTCTTAAACCACAAGCCTACGCAGATGGTGCTCCCGGTTCCTTACGGAATCTGACACCAAACGACATCCGGCTCCGGCCAGATGAAACGTAACAAGCAGGAGTTAACCCGTGGCAATTAAACTCGAAGACAAGAAGGCCATCGTCGCTGAAGTCAACGAGGCTGCCAAAGTCGCTCTGTCCGCTGTCGTGGCTGATGCCCGTGGTGTGACAGTAGGCGCAATGACCGGACTCCGTAAAGAGGCTCGTGAAGCTGGCGTTTACGTACGCGTTGTACGTAACACCCTGCTCAAGCGCGCCGTTGCCGGCACTCAATATGACGTGCTCAACGACGTATTCACTGGCCCGACCCTGGTTGCATTCTCTAACGAACATCCTGGTGCTGCTGCCCGTTTGTTCAAAGAGTTCGCCAAAGGTCAGGATAAGTTCGAGATCAAGGCAGCTGCGTTCGAGGGCAAGTTCCTCGCAGCTAATCAGATCGACGTACTGGCAAGCCTGCCGACCCGTGACGAAGCAATTTCTCAGCTGATGAGCGTGATTCAAGGCGCAACCAGCAAATTGGCTCGTACTCTGGCGGCCCTTCGCGACCAGAAAGAAGCTGCCGCAGCCTGAGGCTGAGCAACTCCTTTCGCGTTTATTGTTTATTTCGATGGCCGCGTAGGCTGTCACCCCAATACAGGAATTAGAGTCATGGCTCTGTCTAATCAAGAAATCATCGACGCAATCGGCGAGAAATCCGTTCTGGAAATCGTTGAGCTGATCAAAGCAATGGAAGAGAAGTTCGGCGTTAGCGCTGCTGCTGCTTCCGCTGGCCCAGCTGCTGGCCCAGCTGCTGTTGCTGAAGAACAAACCGAATTCAACGTAATGCTGCTTGAATCCGGCGAGAAGAAAGTAAACGTGATCAAGGTCGTTCGTGAACTGACCGGTCTGGGTCTGAAAGAAGCTAAAGCTGTTGTTGACAGCGCTCCTGGCATCGTTAAAGAAGGCGTGTCGAAAGACGAAGCCGAAGCTGCCAAGAAAGCTCTGGAAGAAGCAGGCGCTAAAGTCGAGCTCAAGTAAGCGACGACCTTGCGTCTACAGCCCAAGCGTTGAGCGAAAGGCTGATGGCTGGTGGCAATTGCCACCGGCCTTTTTCCGTTATAGGCCGCCTTCGAGGGTTGGCCTGTAGCTGAAGCAGTAACCGCCCCGAGGGGTGGCGCAAACCGAGAGTTTGCAAGATTTTCTGGCTGCTCCCGTCGGGAGGAGCCAAATAAGCAGGTGACCAAGCTGGGGAACGCTGATGGCTTACTCATATACTGAGAAAAAACGTATCCGCAAGGACTTTAGCAAGTTGCCGGATGTCATGGATGTGCCTTATCTGTTGGCCATCCAGCTGGATTCGTATCGCGAATTCCTGCAGGCGGGAGCTACAAAGGATCAGTTCCGCGACATCGGCCTGCATGCGGCCTTCAAGTCCGTTTTCCCGATTATCAGCTATTCCGGCAATGCTGCTCTGGAATATGTCGGTTATCGCCTGGGCGAACCGGCATTTGACGTGAAAGAGTGCGTGCTGCGTGGCGTGACATTCGCCGTGCCGCTGCGGGTAAAAGTCCGTCTGATCATTTTCGATAAGGAATCGTCGAACAAAGCGATCAAGGACATCAAAGAGCAAGAAGTTTACATGGGGGAAATCCCCCTGATGACCGAGAACGGTACCTTCGTTATCAACGGTACCGAGCGCGTCATCGTGTCCCAGCTGCACCGCTCCCCAGGTGTGTTCTTCGACCACGACCGTGGCAAGACTCACAGCTCGGGCAAGCTGCTGTACTCCGCGCGCATCATTCCTTACCGCGGTTCGTGGTTGGACTTCGAGTTCGATCCGAAAGACGCCGTATTCGTACGTATCGACCGTCGCCGCAAGTTGCCGGCGTCCGTACTGCTGCGCGCTCTGGGTTACACCACTGAGCAAGTGCTCGACGCGTTCTACGAGACCAACGTGTTCCACGTACAGGGCGAGAACCTCAGCCTTGAGCTGGTTCCGCACCGTCTGCGTGGCGAAATTGCTGTTCTCGATATCAAAGACGAGAAGGGCAAGGTCATCGTTGAGCAAGGCCGCCGTATTACTGCGCGCCACATCAACCAGTTGGACAAGTCCGGGATCAAGACCCTGGAAGTGCCGCTGGACTACGTAATCGGTCGTACCTCGGCAAAAGCCATCGTACATCCGGCTACGGGCGAAATCATCGCCGAATGCAACACCGAGCTGAACACCGAGATCCTGGCGAAAATTGCCAAGGCTCAGGTCGTGCGTATCGAAACGTTGTACACCAACGATATCGACCGCGGTCCGTTCATCTCTGACACATTGAAAATCGACGGCACTACCAATCAATTGGAAGCGCTGGTTGAGATCTATCGCATGATGCGTCCAGGCGAGCCACCTACCAAGGACGCCGCCGAGACCCTGTTCAACAACCTGTTCTTCAGCGCTGAGCGCTACGACCTCTCTGCTGTAGGTCGCATGAAGTTCAACCGTCGTATCGGTCGGACCGAAATCGAAGGTTCGGGCGTATTGAGCAAGGAAGACATCGTCGAAGTTCTCAAGACACTGGTCGACATCCGCAACGGTAAAGGCATCGTCGACGACATCGACCACTTGGGTAACCGTCGCGTGCGTTGTGTTGGCGAGATGGCCGAGAACCAGTTCCGCGTGGGCCTGGTGCGCGTAGAGCGCGCGGTCAAAGAGCGTCTGTCGATGGCTGAAAGCGAAGGCCTGATGCCGCAAGATCTGATCAACGCCAAGCCTGTGGCTGCGGCGGTGAAAGAGTTCTTCGGTTCGAGCCAGCTTTCGCAGTTCATGGACCAGAACAACCCGCTGTCCGAGATCACCCACAAGCGCCGCGTTTCTGCTCTCGGCCCAGGTGGTTTGACTCGTGAGCGTGCTGGCTTCGAAGTTCGTGACGTACACCCGACGCACTATGGTCGTGTTTGCCCGATCGAAACGCCGGAAGGTCCGAACATCGGTCTGATCAACTCCCTGGCAGCCTATGCCCGCACCAACCAGTACGGTTTCCTCGAGAGCCCGTACCGTGTGGTGAAGGACACCCTGGTTACTGACGAAATCGTGTTCCTCTCTGCAATTGAAGAGGCAGACCACGTGATCGCTCAGGCATCGGCAACGATGAACCAGAAAGGTCAGCTGGTAGACGAGCTGGTAGCTGTTCGTCACTTGAACGAGTTCACCGTCAAGGTGCCGGAAGACGTCACGCTGATGGACGTTTCGCCGAAGCAGGTTGTGTCCGTCGCCGCTTCGTTGATTCCGTTCCTCGAGCACGACGACGCCAACCGTGCGTTGATGGGTTCGAACATGCAGCGTCAGGCTGTTCCGACATTGCGTTCGGACAAGCCGCTGGTTGGTACCGGCATGGAGCGCAACGTTGCGCGTGATTCCGGCGTATGCGTCGTGGCCCGTCGTGGCGGCGTGATCGACTCTGTCGATGCCAGCCGTATCGTGGTTCGTGTTGCTGATGATGAAGTTGAAACTGGCGAAGCCGGTGTAGACATCTACAACCTGACCAAATACACCCGTTCGAACCAGAACACCTGCATCAACCAGCGTCCGCTGGTGAGCAAAGGTGACAAGGTCGAGCGCAGCGACATCCTGGCCGATGGCCCGTCCACCGATATGGGTGAACTGGCGCTGGGTCAGAACATGCGCATCGCGTTCATGGCCTGGAACGGTTACAACTTCGAAGACTCCATCCTCCTGTCGGAGCGTGTGGTTCAGGAAGACCGTTTCACCACGATCCACATTCAGGAACTGACCTGTGTGGCACGTGACACCAAGCTCGGGCCAGAAGAGATCACGTCGGATATTCCGAACGTGGGCGAAGCTGCGCTGAACAAGCTGGACGAAGCCGGTATCGTTTACGTGGGTGCTGAAGTTGGCGCCGGCGACATTCTGGTAGGCAAGGTCACTCCGAAAGGCGAGACCCAACTGACCCCGGAAGAGAAGCTGCTGCGTGCGATCTTCGGTGAGAAGGCTTCCGACGTAAAAGACACCTCTCTGCGTGTACCAACTGGTACTAAAGGGACTGTCATCGACGTACAAGTCTTCACCCGTGACGGCGTAGAGCGTGACGCTCGTGCACTGTCCATCGAGAAGATGCAGCTCGACGAGATCCGTAAAGACCTCAACGAAGAGTTCCGCATCGTCGAAGGCGCAACCTTCGAGCGTCTGCGTTCCGCTCTGGTTGGCAAGAAAGCCGAAGGCGGTGCTGGTCTGAAGAAAGGCGCCGAGATCACCGACGAGTTCCTCGACGGCCTTGAGCGTGGTCAGTGGTTCAAGCTGCGTATGGCTGAAGATGCTCTGAACGAGCAGCTTGAGAAAGCGCAGGCTTATATCGTTGACCGCCGCCAATTGCTCGACGACAAGTTCGAAGACAAGAAGCGCAAGCTGCAGCAAGGCGATGACCTGGCTCCGGGCGTGCTGAAGATCGTCAAGGTTTACCTGGCAATTCGTCGCCGCATCCAGCCGGGCGACAAGATGGCCGGTCGTCACGGTAACAAGGGTGTGGTCTCCGTGATCATGCCGGTTGAAGACATGCCGCACGATGCCTACGGCACCCCGGTCGACATCGTTCTCAACCCGCTGGGCGTACCTTCGCGTATGAACGTCGGTCAGATCCTTGAAACCCACCTGGGCCTCGCGGCCAAAGGTCTGGGCGAGAAGATCAACCGCATGCTCGAAGAGCAGCGCAAGGTTGCTGAGCTGCGTAAGTTCCTGCACCAGATCTACAACGAGATCGGTGGCCGTCAAGAAACGCTGGCAGACCTGTCTGACCAGGAAATTCTGGATCTGGCTAAGAACCTGCGCGGCGGCGTTCCGATGGCAACGCCTGTGTTTGACGGTGCCAAGGAAAGCGAAATCAAGGCCATGCTGAAACTGGCAGACCTGCCAGAAAGCGGCCAGATGCAGCTGTTCGACGGCCGTACCGGCAACCAGTTCGAGCGCCGGGTGACCGTTGGCTACATGTACATGCTGAAACTGAACCACCTGGTGGACGACAAGATGCACGCTCGTTCTACCGGTTCCTACAGCCTGGTTACCCAGCAACCGCTGGGTGGTAAGGCGCAGTTCGGTGGTCAGCGCTTCGGGGAGATGGAAGTTTGGGCGTTGGAAGCATATGGCGCCGCGTACACCCTGCAGGAAATGCTGACCGTTAAGTCGGATGACGTGAACGGCCGTACCAAGATGTACAAAAACATCGTGGACGGTGATCACCGCATGGAGCCGGGCATGCCCGAGTCCTTCAACGTGTTGATCAAAGAAATCCGTTCGCTCGGTATCGATATCGATCTGGAAACCGAATAACACGAAGCGCAATGGGAGCGGGGCTGTAGAGCCCGCTCCTTGCTCCGCCAGGAGGAAAGGCCTTGAAAGACCTACTGAATTTGCTGAAAAACCAGGGTCAAGTCGAAGAGTTCGATGCCATCCGTATTGGGTTGGCGTCGCCAGAGATGATCCGTTCGTGGTCCTTCGGTGAAGTTAAAAAGCCGGAAACCATCAACTACCGTACGTTCAAACCTGAGCGTGACGGCCTGTTCTGCGCCAAGATCTTTGGCCCAGTAAAAGACTATGAGTGCTTGTGCGGTAAGTACAAGCGCCTCAAGCACCGTGGCGTGATCTGCGAGAAGTGCGGCGTTGAAGTTGCGCTGGCCAAGGTTCGTCGTGAGCGCATGGCGCACATCGAACTGGCTTCGCCGGTTGCCCACATCTGGTTCCTGAAATCGCTGCCGTCCCGTATCGGCCTGCTGCTGGACATGACCCTGCGCGATATCGAGCGCGTTCTCTATTTCGAGAGCTATGTCGTTATCGATCCGGGCATGACCACCCTGGAAAAGGGTCAGCTGCTGAACGACGAGCAATATTTCGAAGCCATCGAAGAGTTCGGTGACGACTTCGACGCCCGCATGGGTGCCGAGGCTGTCCGCGAGCTGTTGACTGCTATCGATCTGGAGCACGAAATCGGCCGCCTGCGCGAAGAGATTCCGCAGACCAATTCCGAAACCAAGATCAAGAAGCTGTCCAAGCGTCTGAAATTGATGGAAGCCTTCCAGGGTTCCGGCAATCACCCAGAGTGGATGGTGCTGACCGTTCTGCCGGTTCTGCCGCCAGATCTGCGTCCATTGGTTCCGCTGGATGGTGGTCGTTTCGCCACGTCCGACCTCAACGATCTGTATCGCCGGGTTATCAACCGTAACAACCGTCTGAAGCGCCTGCTCGATCTGTCCGCACCGGACATCATCGTGCGCAACGAAAAGCGCATGCTGCAGGAAGCGGTTGATGCCTTGCTCGACAACGGCCGCCGCGGTCGTGCCATCACTGGCTCGAACAAGCGTCCGTTGAAATCCCTGGCTGACATGATCAAGGGTAAGCAAGGTCGTTTCCGTCAGAACTTGCTCGGTAAGCGCGTGGACTACTCCGGTCGTTCCGTTATTACTGTGGGCCCGACTCTTCGTCTGCACCAGTGCGGTCTGCCGAAGAAGATGGCTCTCGAGCTGTTCAAACCGTTCATTTTCGGCAAGTTGGAAATGCGTGGCCTGGCCACCACCATCAAAGCTGCCAAGAAAATGGTTGAGCGCGAGCTGCCAGAAGTGTGGGACGTTCTCGCAGAAGTGATTCGCGAACACCCCGTGCTCCTGAACCGTGCACCGACCCTTCACCGTCTGGGTATTCAGGCGTTTGAACCGGTACTGATCGAAGGTAAAGCCATTCAGCTGCACCCGCTGGTCTGCGCCGCGTACAACGCCGACTTCGACGGCGACCAAATGGCCGTGCACGTACCGCTGACACTGGAAGCCCAGTTGGAAGCGCGCGCGTTGATGATGTCGACCAACAACATTCTGTCGCCCGCCAACGGTGAGCCAATCATCGTTCCGTCGCAGGACGTTGTACTGGGTCTGTATTACATGACCCGTGAAGCGATCAACGCCAAGGGCGAAGGTCGTGTGTTTGCCGATCTGCAGGAAGTCGACCGCGTATTCCGCGCCGGCGAAGCAGCGCTGCACGCCAAAGTTAAGGTGCGTATCAACGAGGTCATCAAAGACCGCGATGGCAGCATCACCAAGAACACCCGCATCGTCGACACCACTGTCGGCCGCGCGCTGCTGTTCCAGGTTGTTCCAGCCGGCCTGGCGTATGACGTCGTCAACCAGCCGATGAAGAAAAAAGCGATCTCCAAGCTGATCAACCAGTGCTACCGCACCGTAGGCTTGAAAGACACCGTGATCTTCGCTGACCAACTGATGTACACAGGTTTCGCCTACTCGACTATCTCCGGCGTTTCCATCGGCGTGAATGACTTCGTCATCCCTGATGAAAAAGCTCGCATCATCGATGCAGCCACCGAAGAAGTTAAGGAAATCGAAAGCCAGTACGCTTCCGGCCTGGTAACTCAGGGCGAGAAGTACAACAAGGTAATCGACCTCTGGTCCAAGGCTAACGACGAAGTGTCGAAGGCGATGATGGCGAACCTCTCGAAAGAGAAAGTGATCGACCGTCATGGCAAAGAGGTCGACCAAGAGTCCTTCAACTCCATGTACATGATGGCTGACTCCGGTGCTCGGGGTTCGGCAGCTCAGATTCGTCAGTTGGCCGGTATGCGTGGCCTGATGGCCAAGCCGGACGGCTCGATCATCGAGACGCCGATCACCGCGAACTTCCGTGAAGGCCTCAGCGTACTGCAGTACTTCATCTCCACTCACGGTGCTCGTAAAGGTCTCGCGGATACCGCGTTGAAAACTGCGAACTCCGGTTACCTGACTCGCCGTCTGGTAGACGTGGCGCAAGACTTGGTAGTTACCGAGGTCGATTGCGGCACCGAACACGGCCTGTTGATGACGCCGCACATTGAAGGCGGTGACGTGGTTGAGCCGTTGGGTGAACGTGTTCTGGGTCGAGTTATTGCCCGTGACGTATTCAAGCCTGGCACCGAAGAAGTCATCGTGCCTGCCGGTACCTTGGTAGACGAGCAGTGGGTTGAGTTCATCGAGCTGAACAGCATTGACGAAGTGATCGTTCGCTCGCCAATCAGCTGTGAAACTCGCTACGGCATCTGCGCCAAGTGCTACGGTCGCGATCTGGCCCGTGGTCACCAGGTGAATATCGGTGAAGCTGTCGGCGTTATCGCTGCGCAGTCGATCGGTGAGCCGGGTACCCAGCTGACCATGCGTACATTCCACATCGGTGGTGCGGCGAGCCGGACCTCGGCTGCTGACAGCGTTCAGGTCAAGAACGGCGGCACAATCCGCCTGCACAACCTGAAACACGTTGAGCGTGCTGACGGCAACCTGGTTGCGGTATCCCGTTCCGGTGAGCTGGCTGTTGCCGACGAGTTCGGTCGCGAGCGCGAGCGTTACAAGCTGCCTTACGGTGCGGTTATCTCCGTCAAGGAAGGCGACAAAGTGGATGCCGGCGCAATCGTTGCCAAATGGGATCCGCACACCCACCCGATCGTTACCGAAATGAAAGGTACCGTGACGTATGTGGGTATGGAAGAAGGCATCACCATCAAGCGTCAAACAGACGAATTGACGGGTTTGACCAACATCGAAGTACTGGATCCGAAAGATCGCCCGGCCGCCGGCAAGGACATCCGTCCCGCTGTGAAGATGGTTGGCATCGATGGCAAAGACTTGCTGCTGCCAGGTACTGACGTACCGGCTCAGTACTTCCTGCCAGCCAACGCCCTGGTCGGTGTGGCGGATGGTGTGCAAGTGGGTGTCGGTGATGTAATCGCTCGTATCCCGCAGGAAACTTCGAAAACTCGCGACATCACCGGTGGTCTGCCGCGTGTTGCCGACTTGTTCGAAGCACGTCGTCCGAAAGAAGCCTCGATTCTGGCTGAAGTCAGCGGCACCATCGCGTTCGGTAAAGAAACCAAAGGCAAGCGCCGTCTGGTTATCACCCCGAACGACGGTAGCGACCCGTACGAGGAGCTGATTCCGAAATGGCGTCACCTGAACGTCTTCGAAGGCGAACAAGTGAACCGCGGCGAAGTTATCTCCGACGGTCCGAGCGATCCGCACGACATTCTGCGTCTGCTGGGTGTGAGCGCGCTGGCCAAGTACATCGTCAACGAGATCCAGGACGTTTACCGCCTGCAGGGCGTGAAGATCAACGACAAGCACATCGAGACGATCCTTCGTCAAATGCTGCGTAAAGTTGAGATCACCGAATCGGGCGACTCCAGCTTCATCAAGGGCGACCAGATGGAACTGACTCACGTACTAGGCGAGAACGAGCGTCTGAGCACGGACGATAAATTTATCTCCAAGTTCGACCGCGTTCTGTTGGGTATTACCAAGGCCTCGTTGTCGACCGAGTCGTTCATCTCTGCGGCTTCCTTCCAGGAAACCACCCGCGTACTCACTGAGGCTGCAGTTACAGGCAAGCGTGACTTCCTGCGCGGCCTGAAAGAGAACGTGGTTGTGGGTCGTCTGATTCCGGCCGGTACCGGTCTGGCTTATCACAGCGAGCGCAAGCGTCGTCGTGAAGCCGGCAAGCCGGTTCAAGTGAGCGCCAGCGAAGCTGAAGCTCAACTGTCGGAAGCGTTGAACAACCTGTAATTAATACGGGTTGCCAATCAGGTCGGGGCCCGGTGAAGCGTTAAGCGTCACCGGGCCTTGTCTTGACGCGGTGTTAGAAGCTCTTTAGACTCTTGTACCCCTAAATTTGGCGGGACTGTGGTCCTGCCATTTTGTTTTTCTTGTAAGACAATAGCGTCGAAAGACAACAGTGGAGCTAGTAGATGGCAACTATCAACCAGCTGGTACGTCAGCCGCGTAAGCGTATCGTCGAGAAATCCGACGTGCCTGCGCTGCAGAACTGCCCGCAACGTCGTGGCGTATGCACCCGTGTGTATACCACCACGCCGAAAAAACCTAACTCGGCACTGCGTAAAGTATGCCGTGTGCGTCTGACCAACGGTTTCGAGGTTTCCTCGTACATCGGCGGTGAAGGCCACAACCTGCAAGAACACAGCGTGGTACTGATCCGCGGCGGTCGTGTAAAAGACTTGCCAGGTGTTCGTTACCACACCGTTCGTGGTTCTTTGGATACTTCCGGTGTTAAAGGTCGTAACCAGGGCCGTTCGAAATACGGTACCAAGCGTCCGAAGTAAGTGCAGCGTCCGAGTGATCGGTCGTTTCACCCAAAATAGATTTTCATTTTTCTGAGTCGATAAGAGTAAGGTCGGGCGTTTAACCCAGGATTGTCATCCAGAGGTTTTATTGTTCCCGGGCTAACCTGAAGACCGTTTGAGGGCTTATCCATGCCAAGAAGACGTGTAGCAGCCAAGCGCGAAGTGCTTGACGATCCAAAATACGGTAGCCAGATCCTGGCCAAGTTCATGAACCACGTAATGGAAAGCGGCAAGAAAGCCGTTGCCGAGCGTATCGTTTATGGCGCCCTGGAAAAGGTTAAAGAGCGCAAGAACAGCGATCCCCTGGAAATCTTCGAGAAAGCTCTCGACGCCATCGCTCCGCTGGTCGAAGTGAAGTCGCGCCGTGTAGGCGGTGCTACTTACCAGGTTCCGGTCGAAGTTCGTCCGTCCCGTCGTAACGCCCTGGCCATGCGCTGGTTGGTGGATTTCGCCCGTAAGCGTGGCGAGAAATCCATGGCCCTGCGCTTGGCTGGCGAGCTGTTGGATGCTGCTGAAGGCAAAGGTGCTGCAGTTAAGAAGCGTGAAGACGTGCACCGTATGGCTGAAGCCAACAAAGCGTTTTCGCACTACCGCTTCTAAATTTAGCGCTTTTAATATTGCGAGGGCTTTATGGCTCGTCTTACACCGATTTCCCGCTACCGTAACATCGGTATCGTCGCGCACGTGGATGCTGGCAAAACCACTACCACCGAGCGCGTGCTTTTTTACACAGGCGTGAACCACAAAATGGGCGAGGTGCATGATGGCGCCGCGACCATGGACTGGATGGTTCAGGAGCAGGAGCGCGGTATCACCATTACCTCCGCTGCTACTACTGCGTTCTGGTCTGGCTCCGTTAAGCAGCACAAAGACAGCTACCGCTTCAACATCATCGATACCCCCGGGCACGTTGACTTCACCATCGAAGTAGAGCGCTCGCTGCGCGTACTCGACGGCGCCGTCGTTGTGTTCTGTGGTACTTCGGGCGTTGAGCCACAGTCGGAAACCGTATGGCGTCAAGCCAACAAATACGGCGTTCCACGTCTTGTTTACGTAAACAAGATGGACCGTGCTGGCGCAAACTTCCTGCGCGTAGTTGGTCAGATCAAGCAGCGTCTGGGTCACACTCCGGTGCCAATCCAGTTGGCTATCGGTGCTGAAGACAACTTCCAGGGTCAGATCGATCTGATGACCATGGAAGCTGTTTACTGGGATGACGCCGACAAGGGCATGGCTCCTCGTCGCGAAGCAATCCCGGCCGAGCTGCAAGAGTTGGCTGACGAGTGGCGCAGCAACATGGTTGAAGCTGCCGCTGAAGCCAACGAAGAGCTGATGAACAAATACCTTGAAGGTGAAGAACTCACCAACGAGGAAATCAAGGCCGCTCTGCGTCAGCGTACTATCGCTGGCGAAATCGTCCTGGCTGTTTGTGGTTCTTCGTTCAAGAACAAAGGCGTGCCTTTGGTTCTCGATGCTGTTGTCGACTACCTGCCTGCTCCTGTCGACATCCCGGCCATCAAGGGTTCCGACCCGGATGACGAGACTGTCGAGATGGAGCGTCACGCAGACGACAGTGAGCCTTTCTCTGCTCTGGCATTCAAAATTGCCACCGACCCATTCGTGGGTACTTTGACCTTTGCCCGTGTTTACTCGGGCGTGTTGAGCTCCGGCGACGGCGTGATCAACTCGGTTAAAGGCAAGAAAGAGCGCGTGGGCCGTATGGTTCAGATGCACGCGAACACTCGCGAAGAGATCAAAGAAGTACGCGCTGGCGACATCGCGGCCCTGATCGGCATGAAGGACGTCACTACCGGTGACACCCTGTGCTCCGCTGAAAAGCCAATCATCCTGGTTCGTATGGACTTCCCGGAGCCGGTTATTTCGGTTGCCGTTGAGCCTAAGACCAAGGATGACCAGGAAAAGATGGGTATCGCTCTGGGCAAGCTTGCTCAGGAAGACCCGTCGTTCCGCGTCAAGACCGACGAAGAGACTGGCCAGACCATCATCTCCGGTATGGGCGAGTTGCACTTGGATATTCTCGTCGACCGCATGAAGCGCGAGTTCGGTGTAGAAGCCAACATCGGTAAGCCGCAGGTTTCTTACCGCGAGAAGATCTCCAAGAGCTGTGAGATCGAAGGCAAGTTCGTTCGCCAGTCCGGCGGTCGTGGCCAGTTTGGTCACTGCTGGATTCGCTTCGCACCGGCTGACGAAGGTCAGGAAGGTCTGGAGTTTGTGAACGAGGTTGTGGGTGGTGTGGTTCCGAAGGAATACATCCCGGCAATCCAGAAAGGTATCGAAGAGCAGATGAAGAACGGCGTCGTCGCCGGCTATCCGCTGATCGGCCTGAAGGCTACCGTGTTTGACGGTTCCTACCACGACGTCGACTCCAACGAGATGGCGTTCAAAATCGCAGCTTCCATGGCGACCAAGCAGCTGGCCCAGAAGGGCGGCGGTGTTGTGCTTGAGCCGATCATGAAAGTTGAAGTGGTAACCCCGGAAGATTACATGGGTGACGTGATGGGTGACCTGAACCGTCGTCGTGGTTTGATTCAAGGTATGGAAGATACGGTTTCCGGCAAGGTTATCCGTGCCGAAGTGCCGTTGGGTGAGATGTTCGGTTACGCGACCGACGTCCGTTCCATGTCTCAGGGTCGCGCGAGCTACTCCATGGAATTCTCTAAATACTCCGAGGCTCCGTCGAACATCGTCGAAGCTCTGGTTAAAAAACAAGGCTGATTTCAGCCCCTTTAGGCAAGGAGTTTATTGTCGTGGCTAAAGAAAAATTTGAACGTAACAAACCGCACGTCAACGTTGGCACCATCGGTCACGTTGACCACGGTAAAACCACTCTGACCGCTGCGCTGACTCGTGTTTGCTCCGAGGTTTTCGGTTCGGCTCGCGTTGACTTCGACAAGATCGACAGCGCTCCAGAAGAAAAAGCTCGTGGTATCACCATCAACACCGCTCACGTTGAATACGATTCGGCCGTGCGTCACTACGCACACGTTGACTGCCCAGGTCACGCCGACTACGTGAAAAACATGATCACCGGTGCTGCGCAGATGGACGGCGCGATCCTGGTTTGCTCGGCCGCTGATGGTCCGATGCCGCAAACTCGTGAGCACATCCTGCTGTCCCGTCAGGTAGGCGTTCCTTACATCGTTGTCTTCCTGAACAAGGCTGACATGGTGGACGACGCTGAGCTGCTGGAACTGGTAGAGATGGAAGTTCGTGATCTGCTGAGCACTTACGAGTTCCCAGGCGACGACACTCCGATCATCATCGGTTCGGCTCTGATGGCTTTGAACGGCCAAGACGACAACGAAATGGGCACCAGCGCTGTCAAGAAGCTGGTTGAGACTCTGGATAGCTACATTCCTGAGCCAGTTCGTGTTATCGACAAGCCATTCCTGATGCCAATCGAAGACGTATTCTCGATCTCGGGTCGCGGTACTGTAGTTACCGGTCGTATCGAGCGCGGTATCGTCAAGGTTCAAGAGCCTCTGGAAATCGTTGGTCTGCGTGACACCACTCAGACTACCTGCACCGGCGTTGAAATGTTCCGCAAACTGCTCGACGAAGGTCGTGCTGGCGAGAACTGCGGCGTTCTGCTGCGTGGTACCAAGCGTGAAGACGTTGAGCGTGGTCAAGTACTGGCCAAGCCGGGTTCGGTTAAGCCGCACACCAAGTTCGAAGCTGAGGTTTACATCCTGAGCAAAGACGAAGGTGGTCGTCACACTCCGTTCTTCAAAGGCTACCGTCCTCAGTTCTACTTCCGTACTACCGACGTTACTGGTAGCTGCGAACTGCCGGAAGGCGTTGAGATGGTAATGCCAGGCGACAACATCAAGATGGTTGTTACCTTGATCAAGTCGATCGCCATGGAAGATGGTCTGCGTTTCGCGATTCGCGAAGGCGGCCGTACCGTTGGTGCTGGCGTAGTTGCCAAAATCATCGAGTAATCGTTGATTGGCTAGAAAAAACCCCCGCTTGCGGGGGTTTTTTTATTGAGTTGACACCCGTAGGGGGCATCTATAGAATTGCGCCTCCTTTTAACGGGCGTATTGCGCGCGTTGGGAATAGCAACTGGGAGTCTGTGGACAATGCAAAATCAACAAATCCGGATTCGGTTGAAGGCTTTTGATCATCGCCTGATTGACCAGTCCACCCAGGAAATCGTGGAAACCGCGAAACGTACTGGTGCTCAAGTGCGTGGTCCGATTCCTCTGCCCACTCGCAAAGAGCGTTTCACTGTTCTGGTTTCCCCGCACGTCAACAAAGACGCGCGTGACCAGTACGAGATTCGCACTCACAAGCGCGTTCTGGACATCGTCCAACCAACGGATAAAACCGTTGACGCTCTTATGAAGCTTGATCTTGCAGCTGGCGTAGAAGTTCAGATCAGCCTCGGCTAAAACCGTCTGGTTTTAGTCGTGTAACGCTCTGAAATGGGCGGCCATAGCGGGTGAAAGCCCCGTACACTCATGAGGTTTACAACATGACTATTGGTGTAGTCGGTCGTAAATGCGGTATGACCCGTATTTTCACCGAAGAAGGTGTCTCCATTCCGGTTACGGTCATTGAGATCGAGCCGAATCGCGTCACCCAGTTCAAAACTGAAGAAAGCGATGGCTATCGTGCAGTGCAAGTCACTGTCGGTGAGCGTCGTGCTTCGCGCGTGACTGCTGCTCAGGCAGGTCACTTCGCTAAAGCAAACGTAGCTGCCGGTCGCGGCGTCTGGGAATTCCGTCTTGAAGAAGGCGAGTACCAGGCTGGCGATCTGATCAATGCAGAAATTTTCCAAGCAGGTCAGCTGGTGGATGTCACCGGTCAGTCCAAGGGTAAAGGCTTCGCCGGTACCATCAAGCGCTGGAACTTCCGCGGTCAAGATAACACCCACGGTAACTCCGTCTCCCACCGCGTCCCTGGCTCTATCGGCCAGTGCCAGACTCCTGGTCGTGTATTCAAGGGCAAAAAAATGTCCGGTCATATGGGCGCTGAGCGCGTGACCGTGCAGTCCCTCGAAGTTGTGCGCGTCGACGCTGAACGCAATCTGCTGCTGGTAAAGGGCGCTGTTCCTGGCGCTACCGGTGGCAACCTGGTTGTGCGTCCGGCAGCCAAGGCTCGCGGTTAAGGGGAAGCTGACATGCAATTAAATGTAAATGGCGCTCAGGCGATCGAAGTTTCCGAACTGACCTTCGGCGGCGAATTCAACGAGACACTGGTGCACCAGGCAGTCGTGGCCTACATGGCTGGCGGTCGTCAGGGCAGCAAGCAGCAAAAGACCCGTTCTGACGTATCCGGCGGCGGTAAGCGCCCATGGCGTCAAAAGGGTACTGGCCGCGCTCGTGCCGGTACTATCCGTAGCCCAATCTGGCGTGGCGGTGGTACCACTTTCGCAGCTCGTCCTCAGGATCACAGCCAAAAGCTGAACAAGAAGATGTATCGCGCAGCATTGCGCTCCATCCTTGCTGAGCTGGTACGTAGTGATCGTCTGGTTGTGGTTGAAGACTTCGCGGTCGATGCACCAAAAACCAAAACTCTGCTGAACAAGCTGAATGGCATGGGTCTGACTGATGTTCTGATCGTGTCTGATGCTGTTGATCAGAATCTGTACCTGGCTGCTCGTAACCTGCCGCACGTTGATGTTCGTGACGTACAGGGTTCCGATCCGGTCAGTCTGATCGCATACGACAAAGTGTTGATCACTGTGTCGGCCGTGAAGAAATTCGAGGAGCTGCTGGGATGAACCAGGAACGCGTATTTAAAGTGCTACTTGGCCCGCACGTCTCTGAGAAAGCCACGGTTTTGGCTGACAAAAAAGGCCAGTTCGTTTTCAAGGTTGCTACCGATGCAACCAAGCTGGAAATCAAAAAGGCCGTCGAAAGCCTGTTCAGCGTGAAAGTAGAGCGTGTTACTACCCTGAATGTTCTGGGTAAGAGCAAGCGTACTGCTCGCGGTCTGGGCAAGCGTAACGACTGGAAGAAGGCAGTTATCTCCCTTCAGCCGGGCCAAGATCTCGACTTCAGCAGCAGTGCTGAGTAAGGAAGGGGTGCATCATGGCAATCGTTAAATGCAAACCGACTTCCGCTGGCCGCCGTTTTGTGGTCAAGGTGGTCAACCAGGAGCTGCACAAAGGCGCTCCTTACGCACCGCTGCTCGAGAAGAAGTCGAAGTCTGGTGGTCGTAACAACAATGGCCGTATTACTACCCGTCATATCGGTGGTGGTCATAAGCAGCATTACCGTCTGGTCGATTTCCGTCGCAACGACAAAGATGGCATCCCAGCCACTGTCGAGCGTATTGAATATGACCCGAACCGTACCGCACACATCGCGCTGCTGATGTATGCAGACGGCGAGCGCCGCTACATCATTGCCCCTAAAGGTGTGAGTGCTGGCGACCAGCTGATCGCGGGTGCTCTCGCTCCGATCAAGCCGGGCAACTCGTTGCAACTGCGTAACATCCCAGTCGGTAGCACCATTCATGGTGTTGAGTTGAAGCCGGGTAAAGGCGCTCAGATCGCTCGTTCCGCTGGTGCTTCGGCACAGCTGATCGCTCGTGAAGGTGCGTACGTGACCCTGCGTCTGCGTTCCGGTGAAATGCGTAAAGTACTGGCTGAATGCCGTGCGACCCTGGGCGAAGTCTCGAACTCCGAGCACAGCCTGCGTTCGCTGGGTAAAGCTGGTGCCAAGCGCTGGCGTGGCGTTCGCCCAACCGTTCGTGGTGTTGCCATGAACCCGGTTGACCACCCACATGGTGGTGGTGAAGGTCGTACCTCTGGTGGTCGTCATCCGGTGTCTCCATGGGGCTTCCCGACTAAGGGCGCGAAGACTCGTGGTAACAAACGCACCGATAACATGATCGTCCGTCGTCGCAAGTAAATAGAGGGATACGACAGTGCCACGTTCTCTGAAAAAAGGTCCTTTTATTGATCTTCACCTACTGAAGAAGGTCGAAGTGGCGGTGGAAAAGAACGATCGCAAGCCGGTGAAAACCTGGTCGCGTCGTTCGATGATCCTGCCACAAATGGTCGGTCTGACCATTGCTGTGCATAACGGTCGTCAACATGTTCCAGTTCTCGTGAACGAAGACATGGTCGGTCACAAACTGGGCGAGTTCGCCGGTACCCGTACATATCGCGGGCACGTGGCTGACAAGAAAGCCAAGCGTTAAGGGGTAAGGAAATGGAAGTAGCCGCTAAGTTGTCGGGCGCTCGAATCTCCGCCCAGAAAGCCCGCTTGGTCGCCGACCAAATCCGCGGGAAGAAGGTGGGCGAAGCGCTCAACCTGCTGGCTTTTAGCAGTAAGAAAGCCGCGGAAATCATGAAGAAAGTGCTGGAGTCGGCTGTGGCCAACGCCGAGCACAACGAAGGCGCAGACGTTGATGACCTCAAGGTCTCCACCGTTTTCGTTAACGAAGGGCGTTCGCTGAAGCGCATCATGCCACGTGCCAAAGGCCGTGCTGATCGCATCGTCAAGCGGTCTTGCCATATCACTGTCAAGGTTGCTGACAAGTAACGGAGTCGAAGAGATGGGTCAGAAAGTACATCCCATTGGCATTCGCCTGGGAATCGTCAAGGAGCACACCTCCGTCTGGTACGCCGACGGTCGGACTTATGCGGACTATTTGTTCGCAGATCTGAAGGTGCGTGAATACCTCCAAGACAAACTAAAAAGCGCGTCCGTAAGCCGTATCGATATCCATCGTCCGGCTCAGACTGCACGCATCACCATCCACACCGCTCGTCCAGGTATCGTTATCGGGAAGAAAGGTGAGGACGTTGAGAAGCTGCGTCAGGACCTGACCAAGCAAATGGGTGTGCCGGTGCACATCAATATCGAAGAGATCCGCAAGCCGGAACTCGACGGTATGCTGGTTGCGCAGAGCGTAGCTCAGCAGCTGGAGCGTCGTGTGATGTTCCGTCGCGCTATGAAGCGCGCTGTACAGAACGCCATGCGTATTGGTGCCAAGGGCATCAAAATCCAAGTGAGCGGTCGTTTGGGCGGCGCAGAAATTGCCCGTACCGAGTGGTATCGCGAAGGTCGTGTGCCGTTGCACACCCTGCGTGCCGATATCGACTATGCCACGTACGAAGCGCACACCACTTATGGTGTGATCGGTGTGAAGGTTTGGATCTTCAAAGGCGAAGTAATTGGTGGTCGCCAAGAAGAACTGAAACCACAAGCACCAGCGCCTCGTAAAAAAGCTGCTAAGTAAGGGGTACGCCAAATGTTGCAACCAAAGCGTACGAAGTTCCGCAAGCAGATGACAGGCCACAACCGTGGTCTGGCACAGCGCGGTAGCAAAGTCAGCTTCGGCGAGTTCGCGCTGAAGTCTGTTGCCCGCGGTCGTCTCACCGCCCGTCAGATCGAGTCCGCTCGTCGTGCTCTGACTCGTCACGTAAAACGTGGCGGGAAAATCTGGATTCGCGTGTTCCCTGACAAGCCTGTTACCAAGAAGCCTCTCGAAGTGCGGATGGGTAAAGGGAAGGGTAGCGTTGAGTATTGGGTAGCCCAGATCCAGCCAGGCAAAGTCCTGTATGAGATCGAAGGCGTTTCCGAAGAGCTGGCGCGTGAGGCTTTCGCCCTGGCTGCTGCAAAGCTGCCGCTCGCCACCTCCTTTGTTAAACGGACGGTGATGTGATGAAAGCGAATGAACTTCGTGAAAAATCAGCACAGCAGCTGAACGAGCAACTGCTCGGCCTGCTGCGCGACCAGTTCAATCTGCGTATGCAGAAAGCAACTGGCCAGTTGGGGCAGTCTCACCTGCTCTCGCAAGTTAAGCGCGACATCGCTCGCGTGAAGACTGTGCTTAACCAGCAGGCAGGTAAGTAATCATGGCTGAAGCTGAAAAAACTGTCCGTACGCTGACTGGCCGTGTCGTCAGCGACAAGATGGACAAGACCATCACCGTACTGATCGAGCGTCGCGTTAAGCACCCGATCTACGGTAAATACGTGAAGCGTTCGACCAAATTGCACGCCCACGACGAGACCAACCAGTGCCACATCGGCGACAAAGTCACTATTCGTGAAACTCGTCCGATGGCCAAGACCAAAAATTGGGCACTGGTTGAAGTCGTTGAACGCG
Source organism: Pseudomonas sp. AC229 (assembly GCF_979254655.1). Taxonomy (NCBI): domain Bacteria; kingdom Pseudomonadati; phylum Pseudomonadota; class Gammaproteobacteria; order Pseudomonadales; family Pseudomonadaceae; genus Pseudomonas; species Pseudomonas sp. AC229. The sequence continues at coordinate 36,069 of NZ_CEEDHK010000021.1, read as the reverse complement.
CAGTGGAAGTCTAAGGACTAGGGGTCGGAGAAATTATATGATTCAGACTCAATCCATGCTCGATGTAGCTGATAACAGCGGCGCTCGTCGTGTTATGTGCATCAAGGTGTTGGGCGGTTCGCATCGTCGTTATGCCGGCATCGGCGACATCATCAAAGTTACCGTCAAGGAAGCAATTCCGCGCGGTAAAGTGAAAAAAGGCCAAGTGATGACTGCTGTTGTAGTCCGCACTCGTCACGGCGTTCGTCGCCCTGATGGCTCTATCATTCGCTTTGATGGCAACGCTGCTGTTCTGCTGAACAACAAGCAAGAGCCGATCGGCACCCGTATCTTTGGGCCCGTGACCCGTGAACTTCGCTCTGAGAAGTTCATGAAGATCGTCTCGCTCGCCCCTGAAGTGCTGTAAGGAGATCCGACATGCAAAAGATTCGTCGTGACGACGAGATCATCGTGATCGCCGGCAAAGACAAAGGTAAGCGTGGCAAGGTGCTCAAGGTTCTCGCTGACGACCGTTTGGTCGTTGGTGGGATCAACCTGGTGAAGCGCCATACCAAGCCGAACCCTATGTCGGGCGTTCAAGGCGGTATCGTCGAGAAAGAAGCGCCTCTGCACGCTTCTAACGTCGCCATTTTCAACTCTGAAACCAGCAAGGCTGATCGCGTTGGTTTCAAAGTAGAAGAAGGCAAAAAAATTCGTGTCTTCAAGTCGACCCAAAAAGCGGTTGATGCTTGAACACTGCTAGGTAGAAGACCATGGCACGACTAAAAGAGATTTATCGGAAAGAAATCGCTCCGAAGCTTAAGGAAGAACTCAAGCTCTCGAACGTGATGGAAGTTCCGCGCGTTACCAAAATCACCCTGAACATGGGTCTTGGCGAAGCGATCGGTGACAAGAAAATCATCGAACACGCGGTAGCGGATTTGGAAAAGATCACCGGTCAGAAAGTCGTTGTGACTTATGCCAAGAAATCCATCGCGGGCTTCAAGGTTCGTGAAGGTTGGCCGATCGGCGTGAAAGTGACCCTGCGTCGCGAACGTATGTACGAATTCCTGGATCGTCTGCTTTCGATCTCCCTGCCGCGCGTGCGTGACTTCCGCGGCCTGAATGCCAAGTCCTTCGACGGTCGTGGCAACTACAGCATGGGCGTTAAAGAGCAGATCATTTTCCCGGAAATCGATTACGACAAAATCGACGCGCTGCGCGGTCTGGACATCACCCTGACCACTACTGCTCGTACGGATGATGAAGGTCGCGCCTTGCTGCGTGCTTTCAAATTCCCGTTCCGCAACTGATCGGAGTAGGAACATGGCCAAGACAAGCATGAAAAACCGCGAGCTGAAGCGTCAGCAAACGGTTGCCAAGTACGCCAAAAAGCGTGCTGAGCTGAAAGCTACCATCGTTAATCCGAACACCAGTCCGGAAGCTCGTTGGGAAGCGCAGATCGCCCTGCAAAAGCAACCACGTGACGCCAGTGCTTCGCGCCTGCGTAACCGTTGCCGCATCACCGGTCGTCCGCACGGCGTGTACCGCAAGTTCGGCCTCGGCCGTAACAAGCTGCGCGAAGCTGCAATGCGCGGTGATGTACCAGGTCTGGTGAAAGCCAGCTGGTAAGTCGAAGTCTCGACAAGCCGGGGTTGGCTCTTTACGGAGTTGGCCCTGGTACAGAGCAAAAATGAATCAAGCCCCTTTTGGGGCTTGATTCATTTTTAATCAGTCTCTAGAATGTTCGGCTCGCCTGAGCCTGGCTTTTATATGCACGGCATTTTTCTAGCGACATGCAGTAGCCGTTTGGCTAATTCTTTTGTTTCAGGAGCACCTAGCCCATGAGTATGCAGGACCCGTTAGCGGACATGCTAACTCGTATCCGTAATGCCCAGATGGCTGAAAAGTCCGTCGTAAGCATGCCATCTTCCACGTTGAAGGTGGCTGTAGCCAAAGTCCTGAAGGACGAAGGTTACATCGCGGGTTTTCAGATCAGCAGCGATGTTAAACCGCAGCTGTCCATCGAGCTGAAATACTTCGAAGGCCGTCCGGTCATCGAGGAAGTGAAGCGCGTCAGCCGTCCAGGCCTGCGCCAGTACAAGTCCGTTGATGATCTGCCGAAAGTTCGTGGCGGTCTCGGCGTTTCCATCGTCTCCACCAACAAAGGTGTGATGACGGATCGTGCTGCGCGCGCTGCCGGTGTCGGCGGCGAAGTGCTCTGCACCGTGTTCTAAGGGGGGAACAAGCATGTCTCGCGTTGCTAAGAACCCCGTTAAGCTGCCAGCTGGTGTCGAGATCAAACTCGCCGGCCAACAGCTCTCGGTGAAGGGTGCCAAAGGCGCTCTCGAACTGAACGTTCATTCGTCCGTTGAAATTGTTGAGGAAGCTGGTGAGCTGCGTTTCGCTGCTCGCAATGGCGACCAACAAACTCGTGCAATGGCCGGTACCACCCGTGCGTTGGTGAACAACATGGTAATCGGCGTCAGCCAAGGCTTCGAGCGCAAGCTGCAGCTGGTTGGTGTTGGTTACAAGGCTCAGGCTAAAGGCGAAATCCTTTCCCTGGCACTTGGCTTCTCGCACCCGGTGGATTACGAACTTCCACAAGGCGTAACCGCAGAAACTCCTAGCCAAACCGATATCCTGATCAAGGGCATCGACAAGCAGCTGGTAGGTCAAGTGGCCGCTGAGATCCGTGACTTCCGTCCGCCAGAACCTTACAAAGGTAAAGGTGTGCGTTACGCAGACGAAGTCGTCCGCCGTAAAGAAGCGAAGAAGAAGTAGGGCATAGCAAATGACCGACAAAAAAGTTACTCGACTGCGTCGCGCTCGCAAAGCACGCCTGAAAATGCACGAGCTAGAAGCCGTGCGTCTCTGCGTGTACCGCTCTTCGCAGCACATTTACGCCCAGGTCATCTCGGCCGACGGCAGCAAAGTCTTGGCAAGCGCTTCGACTTTGGACAAGGATCTGCGTACTGGTGCCACTGGCAACATCGACGCGGCCACGAAAGTTGGCCAACTGGTTGCTGAGCGTGCGAAAGCCGCTGGCGTCACTCAGGTGGCATTCGACCGTTCTGGCTTCAAGTACCACGGCCGCGTCAAGGCGCTGGCTGATGCTGCTCGTGAAGGCGGGCTGGAGTTCTAAGTTATGGCAAATAACGATCAAAGACGCGACAGCCGTGACAACGGCAACGACGAAGGCTACATCGAGAAACTGGTTCAAGTTAATCGCGTAGCTAAAACCGTAAAAGGCGGCCGTATCTTCACTTTCACCGCGTTGACCGTGGTGGGTGATGGCAAGGGCCGTGTAGGTTTCGGTCGTGGCAAGTCTCGCGAAGTACCGGCTGCTATCCAGAAAGCTATGGAAGCTGCTCGTCGCAACATGATTCAAGTGGACCTTAACGGCACCACTCTGCAGTACGCAATGAAGTCTGCCCATGGCGCCTCCAAGGTGTACATGCAGCCTGCTTCGGAAGGTACCGGTATCATCGCTGGCGGCGCTATGCGTGCTGTCCTCGAAGTTGCTGGCGTGCAGAACGTATTGGCCAAGTGCTACGGCTCGACTAACCCGGTAAACGTGGTTCACGCCACTTTTAAAGGTTTGAAAGCTATGCAATCCCCAGGTTCTATTGCTGCCAAGCGCGGCAAGAGCGTCGAGGAGATCCGCTGATCATGGCTACCGTTAAAGTTACGCTGATCAAAAGCATGACCGGCCGCATCCCTAACCACAAACTGTGCGTTAAGGGTCTGGGTCTGCGTCGCATCGGTCACACTGTAGAAGTCCAGGATACTCCCGAGAATCGCGGGATGATCAACAAGGCTTACTACATGCTGCGAGTTGAGGGTTAACACATGTACCTGAACGATCTGAGTCCTGCGCCGGGTTCCCGTCGCGAGAAGCACCGTCCGGGCCGTGGTATCGGTAGCGGTTTGGGTAAGACTGGTGGCCGCGGCCACAAAGGTCAGACCTCCCGCTCCGGTGGCACCATCGCTCCGGGCTTTGAAGGCGGTCAACAGCCGCTGCATCGTCGTCTGCCGAAGTTCGGCTTCGTCTCCCTGAAGGCAATGGATCGTGCAGAAGTTCGCACCTCCGAGCTGAATAAAGTGGAAGGCGATGTTGTGACTTTGCAGTCCCTGAAGGATGCCAACCTGATTAATCAACACGTACAGCGCGTGAAAGTAATGCTGTCCGGTGAGATTACTCGTGCGGTGACCCTCAAAGGTATCGCGGCCACCAAAGGTGCGCGCGCGGCTATCGAAGCAGCTGGCGGCAAATTCGAGGAATAAATGGCTAAGCAAGGTGCTCTCTCAGCGCTCAGCAATGGCGGGTTATCCGAGCTCTGGGCTCGTCTGCGCTTTCTCATTATGGCGATCATCGTCTATCGAGTAGGTGCTCACATCCCAGTTCCAGGTATCAACCCGGACCGGTTGGCGGATCTGTTTCGGCAGAACGAGGGGACCATTCTTAGCTTGTTCAACATGTTTTCCGGCGGTGCGCTGGAGCGTATGAGCATTTTTGCATTGGGGATCATGCCGTACATTTCGGCTTCGATCATCATGCAGCTCATGACCGCTGTCAGCCCGCAGCTGGAGCAGTTGAAGAAGGAAGGTGAGTCTGGCCGTCGCAAGATAAGCCAGTACACCCGCTACGGCACCTTGGTCCTGGCTTTTGTGCAGGCGACCGGCATGTCGGTTGGTCTGGCAGGCCAAGGTGTGGCGTTCTCGGGCGATTTCGGCTTTCACTTCGTGGCAGTCAGCACATTTGTTGCTGGCGCCATGTTCATGATGTGGCTGGGTGAGCAGATCACTGAGCGGGGTGTCGGCAACGGCATTTCGATGTTGATCTTCGCAGGTATTGTCGCCGGTTTGCCGCGTGCAATTGGGCAGTCTTTCGAGTCTGCGCGTCAGGGTGATATCAATATTTTCGCCTTGGTTGCAATCGGTCTGCTCGCGGTAGCGATCATCGGTTTTGTGGTGTTCATTGAGCGTGGCCAGCGTCGTATTGCTGTGCATTACGCCAAGCGTCAGCAGGGTCGTAAGGTCTTTGCTGCGCAAACTAGCCACCTGCCGTTGAAGGTGAATATGGCCGGTGTTATTCCGGCTATTTTCGCTAGTAGCCTTCTGTTGTTCCCGGCTTCGCTGGGCGCCTGGTTTGGTCAGTCTGCTGGTTTGGGCTGGCTTCAGGATGTGTCGCAGGCTATCGCTCCTGGTCAGCCGTTGAACATTTTGCTGTTTAGTGCAGGGATCGTTTTCTTCTGCTTCTTCTACACAGCGTTGATGTTCAACCCGAAAGACGTAGCGGAAAACCTGAAAAAGTCTGGTGCCTTTATTCCCGGCATCCGTCCAGGTGAGCAGTCGGCGCGCTATATCGATGGCGTGTTGACTCGCTTAACCATGTTCGGTGCTTTGTACATGATGGCTGTTTGTTTGCTGCCGCAGTTCTTGGTGGTTGCCGCAAACGTGCCGTTCTACCTTGGCGGGACTTCGCTGCTGATCGTGGTGGTGGTTGTGATGGACTTTATGTCGCAAGTACAATCGCACCTCGTTTCACACCAGTACGAATCCCTGATGAAGAAAGCCAACCTGAAGGGCTACGGCAACGGCATGCTCCGTTGATGTGTCCATAAGGTTCGAGGAGTTGGTGATGAAAGTTCGTGCATCGGTGAAAAAGCTGTGCCGTAACTGCAAAATTATTCGCCGTGAAGGTGTCGTGCGAGTTATTTGCAGTGCTGAGCCGCGTCACAAGCAGCGCCAAGGCTGAGTGTGATCAAAAGCTATAAGCCCGGCAGCTAGTGCGCTGTCGGGTTGCTTATTTGTTATTACAGCGTTAATATCTCGCGCCCTTTTCTTGGCTTCCGGGGCGTAGGTAGCTGTCAATTGGAGTTTCATTGAATGGCCCGTATTGCAGGCGTCAACATTCCAGATAACAAGCATACTGTTATCTCGCTGACCTACATCTTCGGTGTTGGTCGCACAACTGCGCAGAAAATTTGCGCAACCACCGGGGTTAACCCGGCGGCAAAGATTAAAGATCTGAGCGATGAGCAGATTGAACTTCTGCGTGGCGAAGTGGCAAAGGTAAACACCGAAGGTGACCTGCGTCGTGAAGTCAACATGAAAATCAAGCGCTTGATGGACCTGGGTTGCTACCGCGGCCTGCGTCACCGTCGCGGCCTTCCGGTCCGTGGCCAGCGTACCAAGACCAACGCACGTACCCGTAAGGGTCCGCGTAAGCCGATCCGCAAGTAATCGCGCCCGCGAATCGACAGGAATCTAGTCATGGCAAAACCTGCTGCTCGTCCTCGTAAAAAAGTCAAAAAGACAGTGGTTGATGGCATCGCCCACATCCACGCGTCTTTTAACAACACCATTGTGACCATTACCGATCGTCAAGGTAACGCCCTGTCTTGGGCTACCTCTGGTGGCTCGGGTTTCCGCGGTTCACGCAAGTCCACTCCGTTCGCTGCTCAAGTAGCTGCTGAACGTGCTGGTCAAGCTGCGCTGGAATATGGCCTGAAAAACCTCGACGTTAACGTCAAGGGCCCAGGTCCAGGTCGTGAGTCCGCTGTCCGTGCATTGAACGGCTGCGGTTACAAGATCGCCAGCATCACCGACGTGACGCCAATCCCGCATAACGGGTGCCGTCCGCCGAAGAAGCGCCGCGTGTAATCAGGAGACGATAGATAATGGCTCGTTACATTGGTCCAAAATGCAAACTGGCGCGTCGTGAAGGCACTGACCTGTTCCTGAAAAGCGGCGTTCGCGCCCTGGAATCGAAGTGCAACATCGAAGCTGCTCCTGGTATCCACGGTCAGCGCCGCGGTCGCCAATCCGACTACGGTACCCAACTGCGTGAAAAGCAGAAGGTCCGTCGTATCTATGGCGTGCTCGAGCGTCAATTCAGCGGTTACTACAAAGAAGCTGCCGGCAAGAAAGGCGCTACTGGTGAGAACCTGCTGCAACTGCTCGAATGCCGTCTGGATAACGTTGTATACCGTATGGGCTTCGGCGCTACTCGTGCTGAATCCCGTCAGCTGGTTTCGCACAAAGCGATCAGCATCAACGGTAAGACTGTAAACATCCCGTCCTACCAGGTTCGTGCTGGTGACGTGGTTGCAGTTCGCGAGAAATCGAAGAATCAGCTGCGCATTGTTCAAGCTCTTGAGCTGTGTGCCCAGCGTGGCCGCGTTGAGTGGGTCGAAGTTGACACTGAGAAGAAATCGGGCGTTTTCAAAAGCGTTCCAGCTCGCAGTGACCTCTCCGCTGACATCAACGAAAGCCTGATTGTCGAGCTCTACTCCAAGTAAGGGCTAGAAAATAGGTGCATCCATGCAGATTTCGGTAAATGAGTTCCTGACCCCCCGCCATATCGATGTGCAGGTGGTCAGTCCGACCCGCGCTAAAATCACGCTCGAGCCTCTCGAGCGTGGTTTTGGCCACACTTTGGGCAACGCGCTGCGTCGCATTTTGTTGTCCTCAATGCCTGGCTGTGCAGTAGTCGAGGCCGAGATTGACGGTGTACTCCACGAGTACAGCGCCATCGAAGGTGTACAGGAAGACGTAATTGAAATCCTGCTCAACCTGAAAGGTCTGGCTATCAAGTTGCACGGTCGTGACGAAGTGACTCTGACACTGGCGAAGAAGGGCTCGGGCGTTGTTACCGCTGCCGATATTCAGCTGGATCATGATGTCGAGATCGTCAACGGTGATCACGTTATTGCCAACCTGGCTTCTAACGGCGCACTGAACATGAAGCTGACTGTGGCTCGTGGTCGCGGCTATGAGCCTGCTGATTCGCGTCAGAGTGATGAAGACGAAAGCCGCAGCATTGGTCGCTTGCAGCTGGACTCTTCTTTCAGCCCCGTACGCCGTGTTGCGTACGTTGTTGAAAACGCCCGTGTTGAGCAGCGTACTAACCTTGACAAGCTGGTTATCGACCTGGAGACCAACGGTACTCTGGATCCTGAAGAGGCTATCCGCCGCGCTGCAACCATTCTGCAACAGCAGTTGGCTGCGTTCGTCGACCTCAAAGGCGACAGTGAGCCAGTGGTAATCGAGCAGGAAGACGAGATCGATCCGATCCTGCTTCGTCCGGTTGATGATCTGGAACTGACCGTTCGTTCGGCCAACTGCCTCAAGGCGGAGAACATCTACTACATCGGCGACCTGATTCAGCGCACCGAAGTAGAGTTGTTGAAAACTCCGAACTTGGGCAAGAAGTCCCTGACTGAGATCAAGGACGTGCTGGCCTCTCGTGGTCTTTCTCTCGGTATGCGCCTGGACAACTGGCCACCGGCAAGTCTTAAGAAGGACGACAAGGCGACTGCCTGATCGTCGTAATCACCGAACGTAAGTTTGGTAAGGAATAGAACCATGCGTCATCGTAAGAGTGGTCGTCACCTGAGCCGCACTAGCGCTCACCGCAAGGCCATGTTTCAGAACATGGCGGTGTCGCTGTTTGAGCACGAGCTGATCAAAACGACCCTGCCTAAGGCCAAGGAACTGCGTCGCGTAGCCGAGCCGCTGATAACCCTGGCTAAAGAAGATAGTCTGGCAAACCGTCGTTTGGCCTTCGACCGTACTCGTTCGAAAGCCATCGTTGGTAAGCTGTTCAACGACCTGGGCAAGCGCTACGCCACCCGTCAGGGCGGTTACCTGCGTATTCTCAAGTGCGGTTTCCGCGCTGGCGACAATGCTCCAATGGCTTATGTTGAGCTGGTTGACCGTCCGGTCGGCGGCGCAGCAGTAGACGCCGAGTAAGTCGTAGGTTGTAAGAAAAAACCGGGCCTGGCCCGGTTTTTTTATGCCCGAAGAAAGCCTCTCTATCGAAAAGGCGCTGAGTGAAAGAATTTACCTATCGATAGCGTTAGGTTAATGAATTGGGTCCTTTCGATAGCGGTCTTTAATATCTCCGTCAACGCCGGGCGACACCGGATGAAATGACCAGGAGAGCACCAATGAGCGAGACCCCTATCCTCACAACGGCAAGCGGCGCGCCGGTTGCAGATAACCAGAATTCTCGCACCGCAGGCGCACGCGGCCCGCTGTTGTTGGACGACTTCCATCTCGTCGAAAAACTCGCCCACTTCAATCGTGAGGTTATTCCTGAGCGTCGCGTGCATGCCAAGGGCTCTGGCGCATACGGAACCTTCACGGTTACCCGCGATATTACCCAGTACAGCTATGCCAATCTGTTCAGTACGATCGGCAAGCAAACGCCCATTTTCTTGCGTTTTTCTACGGTGGGCGGCGAGCGTGGCTCTGCTGACACCGAACGCGATCCGCGCGGTTTTGCGTTGAAGTTTTATACCGAAGAAGGCAACTGGGACATCGTCGGCAACAATACCCCAGTGTTTTTTATTCGCGATCCATTGAAGTTTCCCGACTTCATTCACACCCAAAAGCGCCTGCCGCAGAGCAACCTTAAAAGTCCGCAGATGATGTGGGATTTCTGGTCGCTTTCGCCTGAATCGCTGCATCAGGTAACCATTCTGTTTTCCGACCGCGGTATCCCAGACGGTTATCGGTTTATGCATGGCTTTGGTAGCCACACGTTCAGCCTGATCAACGCTAACGGCGAGCGTCACTGGGTGAAATGGCATTACAAGAGTCAGCAAGGCATCAAGAATCTGGCGCCCGCTGATGCTGCTCGCTTGGCCGGCACCGACCCGGACTACGCCCAACGCGACCTGTTCGGTGCCATCGAGCGCGGCGAGTTTCCGAGGTGGACTGTGTGCATTCAGGTGATGTCCGAGACGCAAGCCGCTGCCCATCGCGAGAATCCGTTCGACGTGACCAAAACCTGGTCGCAGAAGGAGTTTCCGCTGATCGAGGTCGGAGTGATCGAGCTGAACCGTAACCCGCAAAACTATTTTGCCGAGGTTGAGCAGGCAGCGTTTGCGCCGAGCAACGTGGTGCCAGGTGTGGGGTTGTCGCCCGACCGCATGCTGCAAGGCCGCGTATTCGCTTACGCCGACGCCCAGCGCTATCGCATCGGCACTAACCACCAGCAGTTGCCAGTGAACGCGCCTAAATCGCCGGTGAATAACTACCAACGAGATGGCGCCATGCGCTTCGATGGCAATGGTGGGGCTGCCACGCACTACGAGCCGAACAGCTACGCCAGCGCGCCGAAGCAAGCGCCGCAGTATCGTGAGCCTGCGTTGGCGTTGGAAGGTGTGGCCGACCGTTACGACCACCGCACCGACAGCGATTACTACAGCCAGGCGGGTGCGCTGTTCCGCTTGATGAATAGCGATCAGCAAGCGTTGCTCATTAGCAATATCGCGGGTGCGATGCACAGCGTTACTCGAGACGTACAGCTGCGTCAGCTCCAACACTTCACCCAGGCCGACCCAGCGTACGGGAGCGGTGTGGCGAAGGCGCTCGGTTTAAACGTGGAATAACCGTTACGCAATAAAAAGAGGCGCCTTTCAGGGGCGCCTTTTTTATTCGCGAGGTAATCAGTCCAGGCCAAACCCCAGCTGACGCCAACCTTCATAAACAGCCACCGCTACTGTATTCGAGAGATTGAGGCTTCGGCAGCCCGGTCGCATTGGCAGGCGCAGCCGTTGCACGGCCGGCAGCGCTTCCAGTACGTCAGCGGGCAAGCCGCGACTTTCCGGGCCAAACAACAGCGCGTCGCCTTTGGCATAGGTGGCCTCGTGGAAAGGGCGCGATGCTTTGGTGGTGTACGCGAATAACCTGGGGCGGCCCAAGCTTTCCAAGCAGCTGTTCAGATCTGCGTGGCGCGTAAGCGTCGCGTATTCGTGATAGTCCAAGCCCGCACGACGCAGACGCTTGTCGTCCAGCTCGAAACCAATCGGTTCGATCAGGTGCAGACTGCATCCGCTATTGGCGCAGAGCCTGATAATGTTGCCGGTATTGGGGGGGATTTCCGGTTGAAACAAAATCACGTGAAACATGCACGACTCCGACTTGAGGGCGTGGAGGATTTTACCCCTGCGGAGCCCGATCCGCGGCCGAAATTATTGCTCCGGGTAATCGCCTCGCTCGCGCTGTTCGGTTTTCTGGTGGGAATGATGATTGGCCGCCTCGGTGATCCGCAGCCCATCATGCTGGAGAAGGTCCAAGTCGTTTCAGGCGGCCTTGAGCTGCTGTTCGATACCGAACCAAAAGTGACCGCCGAGCACGTGGATGGTGCGCTGGTGATGCGCTTTGATGCCGATGGCAGCTCGCGGCAAGGGCAGCTGCAACTCGACGGCAAGAACGTCAATTGGCGGCTTTTGCGAAGTAAGGGTGGGTTGCTGCTTAACTTGGTGGCTGCCCGTCCGCTACGTGCCCAGTGGCACGGTACAGCGGAGGGTGGGAGCTGGCGGCTGGTGATCAGCCTTGCTTCGGAGTGACGGTTGCGGGTTGAACCGCAGAATAAAAAAGGGGAATCCCCGGCCTGCCTGTACCAAGGTCCCCGAAAACTGGGGGTGTTTCGTGTTCCTTACTTAACACTATGCAGGGCGTGTGCCAGTTTTATTGCAATGTTGTTTTTGGGCAAAAAAAAGCGAGCTCAAGGCTCGCTTTTTTATGTGCAATTGACCGGAAGGTCTAGCCTTCGTCTTCCTCGTCGTCGCCGCCGTCGATCTTCATGCCCAGCTCTTTTATCTTACGGGTCAAGGTGTTACGGCCCCAGCCCAGCAAAACGGCGGCGTCGCGGCGGCGTCCGGCGGTGTGTTTCAGGGCCGTCTCAATCATGATTCGTTCGAACGTCGGCACAGCCGTATCAAGCAAGCTGGACTGCCCGCGCGCGAGCGCCTGATCGGCCCATTGGCGCAAAGCCTGCTCCCAATTGGTTGCCGGAGCACTGTCTTGGGGCTGCGTGAGCAATTCCGGGGGCAGGTCATCAATATGAACCTCGCGGCCCGACGCCATTACCGTGATCCAGCGGCAGGTATTCTCCAGCTGGCGCACGTTGCCTGGCCACGGCAGGTTCTTCAGGTAGTCCTCAGTCTCGGTTTTAAGCAGCTTCGGCTCGACTGCCAGCTCCTGCGCCGCACGGGCGAGGAAGTGGCGCGCCAGGGTCGGAATGTCTTCGCGACGATCCGACATGCGCGGGATGTGAATCCGAATCACGTTGAGGCGGTGGAATAAGTCTTCGCGAAACTTGCCAGCTTGCACCAGGTTTTCCAGGTTCTGGTGGGTGGCGGCGATGATGCGCACGTCCACCTTCACCGGCGTATGTCCGCCCACGCGGTAGAACTCGCCGTCGGCCAGCACGCGCAATAGGCGGGTTTGCGTATCGGCCGGCATATCGCCGATTTCATCCAGAAACAGCGTGCCGCCATCGGCCTGTTCGAAGCGGCCGCGACGCTGGTTCGCGGCGCCGGTAAACGCGCCTTTCTCATGGCCGAACAGTTCGGACTCCATCAAGTCCTTCGGAATCGCCGCCATGTTCAGCGCAATAAAAGGCGAGGCCGCACGTGGACTGTGGCGGTGCAGCGCGTGCGCCACCAATTCCTTGCCAGTGCCGGACTCACCATTAATAAGCACGGTGATGTTCGAGTGGCTCAGACGGCCGATGGCGCGAAACACTTCCTGCATCGCCGGCGCTTCACCGATGATTTCCGGCGTGCGGGTTTGTTCTACGGGAACGTGCAGGCCTTGCTGTTCCTGAGCGTGCTGGAACGCGCGCTTGACCAGCGAAACCGCCTCGTCCACGTCAAATGGCTTGGGCAGGTATTCGAAGGCGCCGCCCTGATAAGACGCGACCGCGCTTTCAAGGTCGGAGTGGGCCGTCATGATGATCACGGGCAGGCGCGGATATAGCTCGCGTATGCGGGCGAGCAAATCCAGGCCGCTGGCGCCGGGCATACGAATGTCCGAAATGATCACGTCCGGCTGTTGGCGAGTGAGGCGGGTGAGCACACCGTCAGCGCTGTCAAAGCTGGTGGTGGTCATGCCTTCTTGCTGCAGGGCTTTTTCCAGTACCCAACGGATGGAACGGTCGTCGTCGACAATCCAGACGGTTTCGCTGCGGCTCATGACGAAGTAGCTCCTTGTTCCAGCGGCAGAAAGATCGAAAACACGGTATGGCCAGGGTGGCTCTCGCATTCGATCAGTCCCTGATGCTGACTGATGATGTTCTGGGTAATAGCCAAGCCCAGTCCGGTACCGTCCGGACGACCACTGACCATGGGATAGAAGATGGTTTCTTGAAGTTCGGCGGGAATGCCGGGGCCGTTGTCGATGATTTCGACTTTGGCCACCAGGCGATGTCGGGTGTGGGCGATGGTGAACTGCCGCAAGGTGCGTGTGCGCAACAGGATGCGGCCTTGGCGGAACTCGTTCTGGCCGCCGATGGCCTGCATGGCGTTGCGCACGATATTGAGCACCGCCTGAATCATCTGCTCGCGGTCGATCAACACGTCGGGAATGCTCGGGTCGTAATCGCGCACCAAGGTGATGCCGCCTTGGCTTTCCGCTTCGACCAGGCTGCTGACACGTTCCAGCACTTCGTGCACGTTGGTCAGCGCCAACGACGGCAACTTGTTCGAGCCGAGCATGCGGTCGACCAGGTTACGCAGGCGGTCGGCCTCTTCGATGATGACGTTGGTGTAGTCCTTGAGGTTCTCGTCCGGCAGTTCACGCGCCAGCAGTTGCGCGGCGCCGCGAATTCCGCCCAACGGATTCTTTATTTCGTGGGCCAGGCCGCGCACCAGCATCTTGGTGGTTTCCTGCTTGGACAGCTGGGCCTCTTCTTTAGTGATGCGCAGCAACCGATCACGCGGATGCACTTCTAGCAATAACAGGGTCTCGCCCCGGTTAAGGATCGGCGTTACCGCGTAGTCCACCGTCAGCGTTTGGCCGGTCAGCGCGATCAGCACAGCTTCGCGCTTATTGAAGGGATGGGCCTCTTCGACGGCTTGGCGTAAGGAGGCCAGCGCTTCGGGCGACTCGGTGAACAATTCGCTAATGAATTGCCCGTGGCTGCGTTGACCGCTAACGGCAAGCAGCATCTCCGCTGCGGGGTTCATGTACTCCAGGCGCAATTGCGCGTTGAGCAACAAAGTCGCAGTGGTCAGGTTGTCCAGCAGCAGGCGGTGCAGGGCGTCGTTGATGGTCATCTATGGGATCCCGAGAATGGGACTGAAAATGCAAAAAGCAAACCAAAGCCCCGAAAAGACGCGCGATACGCGCCTGAATGGGGAAATTGGCTTGTTTTGCTGCACCAGCCGCTGTCGTGTGCGAACCAAAACAGGGAGAGCATAGAATTTGGTGCGCCGCAAAGCACCATATTGGTGCTTTGCTTCAGGCGTTAGAAAAACGGCAGGATGGAGATGTCGTCGTCTTCTTCGGGCTTATCGCCAATCGGGCATTCCGGGCGAACGCCGTAATCGTCTTTCTTGCACGGGTTTGCCCGGCGCTTGCTGTCCAGCGAGGTGCGCACAATGTGCACGGGCTGGCTGGGCGTGCGCTCGATGATACGCCCTTGGCTATCGATGATTTCGGCTGCTAATTGATGGGTGCCGCGGTCCAGATTGGTCAGCGGAAACACCGGGCTGCGGCTGGGCGCGCCGATGATCTTGCCGTCGAGCAGCAGGCGATAGGTGTGGTCGTCCATCAAGCCGGGGTCGCTGGTGAGCGTGACGATCAAATCGCCGGACGATCCTTCGCGGATAGTCGCATCCGGCTCCGGTACCAGAATGCGCAACAGCTGGTACGCCGGCAATTCGGCCACAGGCGCCACCGGCGTGACCGTGCGCACGCTGGGTGGGTTGGTCTGGTTCATGCCGTTGGTGGGCGCGATGTCCAGCTTCTTGGCATTGGCGCGCGGTTGGTCGGTAAATACCCGGTTACCTTCGCTGTCGATGTAGGTGTACACATCGGCCATGGCTGGCAGGCCCAGCAACAGCAGGCAGAACAGAGCGAATCGCATGGTTTAGTTGGCTGGCCTTGGGGTCGGTTTGGGCGGTGTCACGCGCGCGGGATTGTTCGTGCTGGTGCGCTGCAAGGTAAAGGAGATAGTGGGGCTCTGCTGAATCAGTCGGTCGCCGCTAAACACTTGGGCGCTCAAGGTGTGATCGCCACGCTCAATATTGTTCAGCGGGAATTGCAGGCTGTTAGTGAGGCCGCCGTAGGGTTGGCCGTCGAGCACCAACTGGATGCTGTCGCCAATGCGCAGTGAGGGTTCCAGGCGAACGCCCACGGTGAAGTTACCGTTGTTGCTGCGCAGCGCATCTTCGGTCGGCACGTTAGTGATTTCCACCACGCTGTACACCTGTTCCTCGGGCGCGCCGCTCTGGCTGCTGTCGGGCATGGCCGGCGGCGGAGGCGATTGCACCGTGTTGACAGGCGGCAGCGAAACTTCCTGCGCGTTGGTGCCTTGCGGTGGCTGGTTGGTGAACACGGTATTGCCGTTGGCGTCGGTGTATTTGTAAATCTCGGCGCTGGCTGGCAGGGCGAGGGCGGCGAGCAGGCAGGTCACGATCAGGCGCATGGCTGGGGTCTCGTGGAATGTGTGCTAAGCCTTGCACTGCAACGCTGCGCTGGCAAGTTTGTACGGCTGTCGCTGTGCACGAGGACAAGGATTTGGCGAATTAAAAAACGCCTCCGCCTTGAACGGGGCAGAGGCGCCTAATCAGGCTTCCCCCCGACTTTGGAGGGCATTGGCCGGCTTGGCTTATTTGGCGGTCTCCGATAGCGGCAGCATCGGCACGCCCGCGTAAAAAACCAGCAGTTCGACGGCCTGCGCTCCTGTTGTGCCCCGGTGAATGATGCCGACCGTTTCGGCCACAGTATCGCCCTGTTTGAGAAGGCGCTTCTGGTCAGGTTTTCGAGTTTCTACACTGAGCTCACCGCTGAGGATGTACGCAGCATTCGGGACGGGATGGGTGTGCCAGTTCAATACTGTGTGCGCGGGAATGTGGAGTTTAATCAGCGTCAGTTCCGGTTGCCCGCGCGGGTACGACGTATACGGCGTACCGTCCCAGGAGGCGGTGGTCTTCAGCAGAATCTGCGACTCGATTGTGCTCTTGGTGGTCGCGTGGTTGCAGCCTGCGAGGCAAAGGCAGGCGAGGGCTGCGGTGGCAAAGCATAGAGTTTTCATGATGACGCTCCGACAGGTGGATTGCAGTAGGAGCATTGCCAGGGCGCGACATCCATGACTGTCAGTCCGGGCTTTAACGGGCCCGACTTAAAGCTTTCGTAACCTAGGAAAGCGCCCATAAAAAAGGCCTCCCGAGGGAGGCCTTTTCAATCACGCCGCTAAGCAAGCGGCATGTCTGGCTTGGACGCTACTACTTAAACGCTGTAGTAGAGGTCGTATTCCAGAGGGTGCACGAAGGTGCGCACTTTGATTTCTTCTTCGCTCTTCAGCTCGATGTAGGCATCGATGAAGTCGTCGCTGAACACGCCGCCTTTGGTCAAGAACGCACGGCCCTTGTCCAACTCTTCCAGAGCTTCTTTCAGGCTGCCGCACACTTGTGGGATCAGCTTGCCTTCTTCTGGTGGCAGGTCGTACAGGTTTTTGTCCGCAGCATCGCCAGGGTGGATTTTGTTCTGGATGCCGTCCAGGCCAGCCATCAACAGCGCGGCGAACGCCAGGTACGGGTTAGCAGCCGGGTCCGGGAAACGTGCTTCGATACGGCGGGCTTTCGGGCTCGACACGTAAGGAATGCGGATGGAGGCGGAGCGGTTGCGAGCCGAGTAGGCCAGCATTACCGGTGCTTCGAAACCTGGGACCAGACGCTTGTACGAGTTGGTCGACGGGTTGGTGAAGCCGTTCAGAGCCTTACCGTGCTTGATGATGCCGCCGATGAAGTACAGAGCGGTGTCGGACAGGCCGGCATAGCCTTCGCCGGAGAAGGTGTTCTTGCCATCTTTGGAGATGGACATGTGTACGTGCATACCCGAGCCGTTGTCGCCGTACAGAGGCTTAGGCATGAAGGTCGCGGTTTTGCCGTAGGCATCGGCCACGTTGTGTACGCAATACTTCAGGGTTTGAACTTCGTCAGCCTTGGCAACCAGGGTGTTGAACTTCACGCCGATTTCGTTCTGGCCGGCAGTCGCCACTTCGTGGTGGTGAACTTCGATGACCAGGCCCATTTCTTCCATGGCATTACACATGGCAGTACGGATTTCGTGGTCGTGGTCGACGGGTGGAACCGGGAAGTAGCCGCCTTTGACGCCGGGGCGGTGGCCTTTGTTGCCGGTTTCGAAATCGCTGTCGGTGTTCCAGGACGCTTGTTCAGAGATGATTTTGAACATCGAGCCGGAAATGTCGGACTTGAATTTCACTTCGTCGAAAACGAAGAACTCAGGCTCCGGGCCTACGAATACGGTGTCGCCAATGCCGGTCGACTTGAGGTATTCCTCAGCGCGAGCAGCGATGGAGCGCGGGTCACGGTCGTAGCCTTGCATGGTCGACGGTTCGATGATGTTGCAGACCAGAATCAGGGTCGGCTCTTCGGTGAACGGGTCGAGAACGGCAGTGCTGTCTACTGGCAGCAGGATCATGTCGGAGGCTTCGATGCCTTTCCAGCCATGGATCGAGGAACCGTCGAACATTTTGCCGACTTCGAAGAATTCGTCGTCAAGGGCGTCACGGGCCGGCATGGTCACGTGGTGCTGCTTGCCTTTGGTATCGGTGAAGCGCAGGTCAACCC
Source organism: Pseudomonas sp. AC229 (assembly GCF_979254655.1). Taxonomy (NCBI): domain Bacteria; kingdom Pseudomonadati; phylum Pseudomonadota; class Gammaproteobacteria; order Pseudomonadales; family Pseudomonadaceae; genus Pseudomonas; species Pseudomonas sp. AC229. The sequence continues at coordinate 18,472 of NZ_CEEDHK010000021.1, read as the reverse complement.
ACTTCACGTCGTGATCTTTGATTAGTTGAAGCGCCTTCGACATGGTGTCCTCCAGATGGTGGGGCGTTGTGATTTTTTAGCCCCAAATAAAACGGTGAAGCCGGGCGGCATAGTCCGCCAGGGCAACCTGCCTCACAAGGGAGCAAATTGCATGCCAGTGCCCCGAAGTGGGTTTGCTGCCCGAAAGTCAGGCGCTGCGGGGGCTGCACGTTAAAAGAACGAGGCGTCGCGCACCAAAATGAATCTCGCGCGAAAGGTCGTGATGCATTTTGGTGCGTGCCGGATCTTTCTACGCATTGCCTGGTTAAACCTTGAGCAATTTCCGCTATAATCCGCGCCCCTTAATTTAGGCCAGGCTCGCGCGCGCTGTTTTCATGAAACTTATCGTCAAAGTCTTCCCCGAGATCACCATAAAAAGCCGGCCGGTGCGCACGCGCTTCATCCGCCAGCTCACGAAGAATATTCGTGCGGTGATGCGTGACCTGGATCCGAATCTCGTGGTTGACGGCGTGTGGGACAACATCGACGTCGAAACCCGTCTCACCGAGCCCAAGGTTCTGGCCGAGCTGAAACAGCGCCTCTCGCGTATCTCCGGCATCGGTCAATTCCTGGAAGTGAACGAATACCCGTTGGGCGATTTCGACGACATGGTCGAAAAATGCAAAGCCCATTTCGGCGATCAACTAGCCGGCAAGGTTTTCGCCGTGCGCTGCAAGCGCGCCGGCAAACACAGCTTCAGTTCGATGGATGTCGAGCGTTATGTCGGCAGCCAACTGCGTCGCCAGTGCGGCGCTGCCGGTATCTCGTTGAAAGACCCCGAGCTGCTGGTGCGCATGGAAATCCGCAATCAGCTTCTCTATATCATCCACAGCCAGCACGAAGGCCTGGGCGGCTACCCGCTCGGCGCCATCGAGCAGACGCTGGTGCTGATGTCCGGCGGCTTCGACTCCACCGTGGCCGCGTATCAAATGATTCGTCGCGGCATGATCAGCCACTTCTGTTTCTTCAACCTTGGCGGCCGTGCTCACGAGCTGGGCGTAATGGAAGTGGCCCACTACTTGTGGAGCCAGTACGCCAGTTCGCACCGCGTGCTGTTTATTAGCGTGCCGTTTGAAGAAGTGCTCGGCGAGATTCTTGGCAAAGTCGATAACGCGCACATGGGCGTTGTGCTCAAGCGCATGATGCTGCGCGCCGCCAGCCGAATTGCGGATGGTCTGGATATTGATGCGCTGGTCACCGGCGAGGCGATTTCCCAGGTTTCCAGCCAGACGCTGCCGAACCTCTCGGTCATCGATCGCGCCACTGACAAGCTGGTCATTCGCCCGCTGATCGCTAGCCACAAGCAAGACATCATCAACATGGCCGAGGCCATCGGCACCGCCGATTTCGCCAAGCACATGCCTGAATACTGCGGCGTGATTTCGGTAAACCCGACCACCCGCGCAAAACCTGACCGCGTCGTTTACGAAGAAGCCCAGATCGACATGACCGTGTTTGAGCGCGCCCTGGAGCGTGCCCGTTCGGTGACGATTGATCGGGTGATCGACGAGTTGGGGCAAGACATCCAGGTCGAGGAATTGAGTGAAGCCTTGCCTGGGCAGATCGTGCTGGACATCCGTCACCCGGACGCCCAGGAAGATTTGCCGCTGGAGTTGGACGGCATCGAAGTAAGAGCGTTGCCGTTCTTCGCGCTCAACAGTCGCTACAAGGAACTGGACCCTACCCGTCAGTACCTGCTGTATTGCGACAAAGGCGTGATGAGCCGCCTGCATGCCCACCACTTGCTCAGCGAGGGGCATGCCAATGTGCGCGTTTATCGTCCGGCATAAAACGCCGGGTCTGAATGGCGGCAGTATCCGCCACCGCCCCCCCGACCGACGGGGCAGTTGAGCCACTCATTCTTCATACTGGCCGCCTAGACTTAGCGGCGAACCGAATCCTCTGATCGAGATGCAAAAGTGATCGAAAATCTACGCAACATCGCCATCATCGCCCACGTTGACCATGGTAAGACCACCCTGGTTGATAAACTCCTGCGTCAATCCGGCACCCTGGAGCGCAACGAGCTCAACGACGAGCGCGTGATGGACTCCAACGACCAGGAAAAAGAGCGCGGCATTACCATTCTTGCCAAGAACACCGCGATCAACTGGAACGGCTACCACATCAACATCGTCGACACCCCCGGCCACGCCGACTTCGGCGGCGAAGTTGAGCGCGTTATGTCGATGGTTGACTCGGTTCTGCTGCTGGTCGACGCTCAAGACGGCCCGATGCCACAAACCCGCTTCGTAACCAAGAAAGCCTTCGAAGCCGGTCTGCGTCCTATCGTTGTGATCAACAAAGTTGACCGTCCAGGCGCACGTCCGGATTGGGTTCTGGACCAGATTTTCGACCTGTTCGACAACCTCGGTGCTACCGAAGAACAGCTCGACTTCAAAGTGGTTTACGCCTCCGCCCTGAACGGTATTGCTGGTCTCGACCACACCGACATGGCTGAAGACATGACCCCGCTGTACCAGTCCATCGTCGACAACGTTCCGGCTCCGGCCGTTGACCGCGACGGTCCGTTCCAGATGCAAATCTCGGCACTGGATTACAACAGCTTCCTCGGCATTATCGGCGTTGGCCGTATCGCCCGTGGTCGCGTCAAGCCGAACACCCCGGTTGTGGCCATCGACGCCGACGGCAAGCGCCGTAACGGTCGTATCCTCAAGCTGATGGGTCACCACGGCCTGCACCGCGTAGACGTAGAAGAAGCCGCCGCTGGCGACATCGTCTGCATCAGCGGTATGGACCAGCTGTTCATCTCCGACACCCTGTGCGACGTGAACAACGTTGAAGCCATGAAGCCGTTGACCGTTGACGAGCCGACCGTTTCGATGACCTTCCAGGTAAACGACTCGCCGTTCTGCGGTAAAGAAGGCAAGTTCGTGACCAGCCGCAACATCAAAGAGCGTCTGGACAAAGAGCTGCTGTACAACGTGGCACTGCGCGTTGAAGAAGGCGACTCGGCTGATCGTTTCAAAGTATCGGGCCGTGGCGAGCTGCACTTGTCCGTACTGATCGAAACCATGCGTCGCGAAGGTTTTGAAATGGGCGTAGGCCGTCCGGAAGTAATCATCCGTGTGGTTGATGGCGTGAAGAACGAGCCGTTCGAAAACGTCACCATCGACATCCCTGAAGAATCGCAGGGCAAGGTCATGGAAGAGATGGGTCTGCGTAAAGGCGACCTGACCAACATGTCCCCGGATGGTAAAGGCCGTGTACGTCTGGAATACAACATTCCAGCCCGTGGTCTGATCGGTTTCCGTAACCAGTTCCTGACCCTCACCAACGGTGCCGGCATCCTGACCTCGATCTTCGACCGTTACGACGTGATGAAGTCGGGCCACATGTCTGGCCGTCAGAACGGCGTTCTGGTTTCGGTTGAAACCGGCAAGGCACTGACCTACTCCCTGGAAACCCTGCAAGCGCGCGGCAAGTTGTTCGTTGAGCACGGTCAGGACATCTACAACGGTCAGATCGTTGGTCTGAACAGCCGTGACAACGACCTGGGCGTGAACCCAACCAAAGGCAAGAAGCTCGACAACATGCGTGCTTCGGGCAAGGACGAAACCATCGCCCTGGTTCCGCCGGTTCGTTTCACCCTGGAACAAGCGCTGGAATTTATCCAGGACGACGAGCTGTGCGAAGTGACGCCAAAATCCATCCGTCTTCGTAAGAAGATCCTGGACGAAGGCGAGCGCACCCGCGCTGCTAAAAAGGCTGCCAAGTAAGGTTTAGCTTCGGCTAAATAAAAACGCCCCCGGTCGCGAGACCGGGGGCGTTTTTTTTTAGCAGCGTTTCTTCTCAAAGGCCGTAGGAGCGAGCTTGCTCGCGAACCCTGCAAACGGAATTACAGAGCGGCGTTTGCGCCATTCGCGACCAAGGTCGCTCCTACAAAAAAGCAGCGCAGGCGCTTGCCCTAAACCTTCCCAACCGCTTTGGGCTTATACGCACAATACCCCGGCCGAGGCCCGATTTTCGGGTGGTTGCGGCAGGTATCCGGGCGTTGTTCGTAAATGGTGCACAACCGGCTTTTGCGGTCCAGGTACAGGCAATCGTTGTTGCCCATGCGGGTCAGCGTGTAGATGCCGTATTTCTGATTGAAGCGTTCCACCACGCCTTCTTTCATCAAGCGCTTGGCGATCTGCTTGGCCGGTTCGCTGCGTTCGAACTCCTGCACCAGGCCGATGCGCAGCAGGTCGTTGAATTTCACTTCCACCGGCATGGTGCAGCAGCTCGATACGCAGCTGCTGCACATGGTGCGTTCGTATTTGATCCAGGTGTCGGTGCGATCGAGCTCAGCGCCAACTACCAATAACTTTGTCATGACGTGCATACCTGTGGAAAACGCTGCGCCCGGCCAGTGGGGCAGGGGCGGGAAGCGGTGGGGGCGGCATCATAGCGATATTGGTGAAATTGTGAACAACCATCCGCCGAATCACGCGCAAAGCGTGCACTGGTAGTAGCGGTGCGGTGGGGTAGGGCGGATATACTGCCGCCGTTGCGGGCCACGGCCTGCGCGTGCTGGACAGGGATGCCCGGTGGCGGGATGTGACGCCGCTATAACGGCGGCAGTCTCTGGCTGGCACCTCGCCTGACTAGGAAGTGCTGCATGCAATGGATTTTCATGCTGGTCGGTCTGCTCATCGGCGTTTCGCTGGATGAGTCGATTACGGATGGGTTGCTCGGCGCCTCGCTGGGTTTTGCCGCTGGCCTCTGGCTTCAGCTGCGCAACCTGCAACTGCGCCATGACGAGCTGCAGACCAAACTGAGCGGTTTCGCCGAGCGCTTTGAGCGCGGCACCCTCGCCGTCACCACACGTCTAACGCATCTTGAAGAGCGCCTCGCCACCGGCGGCAGCGCTACCGTTGCCGAGCCGCCACCCGCGCCGGCCACCGCAGCCGAAGCGCCCATTTTCAGCGGCGCCGTCGACGATCTGGATTTCACCTTCGAATTCGACCCGCAGCCCGAGCCGGTTGCCGTTCCCACCAGCGAGCCCGGCTTGGTGTTTGAGCTTCCGCCCGAGTTGCTGGCTACACCGCCGAAGCCGGTAACCGGCGTTGTCGACCAAATGCCCGTCAGCGACTGGGCCCGCGAGCCCGTGGCGCCTGCCGCACCGCCTCGCCAACCGCCGACGCCGCCGACTCCCCGTGAACCCAACCTGTTCGAGCGTGGTTTCAGCGCGGCGAAGAATTGGCTGTTCGGTGGCAATACCGTACTGCGCATCGGCGTGGTGCTGCTGTTTCTCGGCCTGGCCTTTTTGCTGCGTTACGCCACCGAAGGCATGGTGGTGCCGGTGCAGGTGCGGTATGCCGGCGTGGCCGCCAGTGCGGTGGCGTTGCTGGCGCTGGGCTGGTGGCTGCGTCTGCGTAACCCGAACTACGCCCTGATGTTGCAGGGCACCGGCATCGCCGTGCTGTACCTGACGGTGTTCGCGGCCTTCCGCCTGCATCCGCTGCTCGACCCGAAAATGGCGCTGAGTCTGTTGGTGATCGTGACCATCTGCTCGGCCATTCTTGCTGTCACGCAGAACGCCATGGCGTTGGCCGCCGTCGCCGCCTTGGGCGGTTTTGCGGCGCCGATTCTGACCTCCACCGGCAGCGGCAATCACGTCGCGCTGTTCTCATACTTCATCCTGCTCAACAGCGGCATCTTCGCCATCGCCTGGTTCAAGGCGTGGCGCATGCTCAACCTGATCGGTTTTGTCGGCACCTTCGGCATCGGCTTCGCCTGGGGCATGCGTTCCTATAAACCGGAACTGCTGTGGAGCACCGAGCCGTTCCTGATCGTGTTCTTCCTGATGTACGTCGCCATCGGCCTGCTGTTCGCCCGCCGCAAATTGCGCGATCACAGCGTCGGCCCAGTGGATGACAGCCGCGACGCGCTGCTGCTCTGGTCCCGCCGTCAGGGCGACTATGTCGACGGCACCATGCTATTCGGCCCGCCGCTGGTGGGCTTTGGCTTGCAGTTCGCACTGGTGCACCACATTGAGTTCGCCGCCGCGTTCAGCGCCTTGGCCATGGGCCTGCTGTATATGCTCATCGCCCGTGTGCTGGTCGGGCGTGCGCCGGGTCGTGCCTTGCTGCTGGTGGAAACGTGCATGGCGCTGGGCGTGATCTTCGGTTCGCTGGCCATTCCGTTGGGGCTGGACGCCAGCTGGACCTCCGCCGCCTGGGCCGTCGAGGGTGCCGGCATTTACTGGCTGGGCCTGCGTCAGCAACGGCCACTGGCCCGAGCCTTTGCGCTGCTGCTGCAACTGGGCGCGGCGCTGGCGTTTCTGGTGGACCTGCACATCGGCGTCACCTCGCTGCTCTACGGCTCATGGCTTGGGGCGTTGATGCTCGGCCTGGCGTTGCTGTTCAGCCATCACCAATTGCGCAAAACCCCGGATGATCACACCACCGAGCTGGAGCGCCGCTTTCTGCCGATGCTGGCAGTGCTGGGCCTGACGTTTCTTTATCTGTTGGCGCCGCTGAACCTGCGTGCCGAAGCCACGGCCATCGTCTGGGCGTTGGCGGGCTTGGCGACTTTGTTTGTCGGCTTGCGCATCCGCGCCCGCAGCTTCCTGTTTTCCTCGTTCGCTGTGCAGTTGGTGGGTGGGGCCTTGTTCCTGCTGCAACTGCGCGGCGCGACCGGCGACGACAGCGGCGTGTTCAGTGCCGGCTGGCGCGGCTTGCTGGTGGCCTCGTTGATTGGCCTGGCGCTGGTCGGCGGCATGTTGGTGGCGGCGCGCGATAAAGAAGTGCGCAACGACGCCGGCCTGATGCGCGGGCTGTCGCTGGTGCTGCTGGTGGGCCTGGTGTTTATCAACTTGGCCGTGCTGTTTGTGCTGCCTTGGCAAACCGCCAGCGCGGTGTGGGCGGGCAGCGGTTTGCTGATCGTGTGGCTGAGCCTGCATTTGCAACAGCGCGCCAGTTTTGTCTTTGGATTACTGCTGCAGGCAGTGGGCGGCGTGGCGTTTCTGGCGGCCAGTCCGCTGTTGCTGGGGCCGCTGAGCAGCGAGGGCCTGCGCCCGCTGGCCCATGCCGGCTTCTGGACGCCCGCAACCCTGGCGCTGGCCGCCATGGTTGGCGCCTGGCGCCTGATGCGCGCCGCCCGCAACGATGCCGATGTAATGGGCTCGCTGAGTTTGGAACGGCTGTCGCAACTTCTGCTGGTGTGGGGCGCCGGTTGGTGGGTGCTGGCGACTGTCAGCGAAGTGCTGCGTTTTGCCGAGCCGGCGTTGCAGGCGCCGCTGTTGCTGATGGCGGCGGCGGTGAGCGTGGCGCTCTGGAGTTGGCTGGCTGGGCGCGAGAAATGGCAGGCACTGGCGTTGCTGTGTCCGATGCTGGTGCCGGCTGCTGGTGTGGTGCTGTTGTACATCTGGCACGAGGCCTATCACCCGGCGGCCAACTTCGGTTGGCTGGCGTGGGGCTTGGTCTTTGCCGTGCACCTGTGGTCGTTGCGCCGCCTGGCCGGCTTGCTGCCCGCGAATGCGTTGAGCGCTGCGCACGTACTGGGCTGCTGGCTGATTCTCGGCGTGCTGGCGCTGGAGCTGCGTTATTTGCTGTACGTGCTGTCCGACCATTACAACGCCTGGCGCTGGTTGGGTTGGGCGGTACTGCCGAGCATTTACCTGCTGGCCATGGCCTCGCCGCGTAATTGGCCGTGGCCGGTGCGCGCTTACCCGCGCGAGTACCGTCACTTGGCCGCGCTGCCGTTGGCGGTGCTGATGCTCGGCTGGTTCTGGCTGGCCAACATCGCCAGCGACGGCAATGCCGACCCGCTGCCCTACGTGCCGCTGATCAACCCGCTGGAGCTGGGCCTGTTGTTCGCCTTGTTCGGCGTCTGCCGCTGGCTGCATACCGCCTTGCCGCACCTGCCCAACGGCGAGCGCCTGGGCTGGCTGCCACAGGTGGTGGCGGGCGCCTCGTTATTTGCCTTGTTCACCGCTTTGGTGTTCCGAGCGGCTCACCACTGGGGCGGCGTGCCGTATCAGTTGGATTTGCTGCTGGAGTCGATGCTGGTGCAGGCGGGCTTGTCGATTGTGTGGACGCTGATCGCCCTGGCGCTGATGATTTTCGGCCACCTGCGCAGCCGTCGCGAAGTGTGGTTGGTGGGCGCCGCGTTGATTGCCGTGGTGGTCGCCAAGCTGTTCTTTGTCGAGCTGGGCAACCGTGGCGGCCTGGAGCGCATCGTGTCGTTTATTGGTGTCGGCGTGCTGCTGCTGGTGGTCGGCTATTTCGCGCCACTGCCACCTCGGCATGCGGCCACTGAAACTGAAGAAGAGCAGGTCAGTTCATGAGTGCGTTGTTTTCTTTGGCGGCCATGCGCCGCGTGGTAGTGGGTGGTGCGATCACGCTGGCCTGCGCCGGCGCGTTTGCCGAGCAGCCAGCGGACTACACCACCCAGGTTCCCCTGACCCTGAGCGGCGAAGGGCCGTGGTACCGGCTCGAAGTGCCCATGGCCTTGCGCCTGGCCGCGCGCTTTGGCGACTTGCGTGACGTGCGTGTATTCAACGCCGAAGGCCAGGCGCAGGCCTATGCCTTGACCGCAGGCAGTGCCGAGCGAAGTGAAACCAACACCGCCACGGCAGTGAAATGGTTCCCGCTTTACAGCGCCGCCGACGCCCCTGCCGGCGCGCCGAGCGTGCGCGTGCAACGCACCACCACCGGCACCATTGTTGAAGTCGGCCCGGAGGCGGTGACTGCCACCGACAAACCCAATCAGGTGCTGCGCGGCTGGTTGCTCGACGCCAGCGCCATCGACGCGCCGCTGAACAAACTGAGCCTGGACTGGACCTCCGAGCAGGACGGCTTCCAGCGTTTCTCCATCGAAGCCAGCGACGACCTGCAAACCTGGACCCCGTGGGAAGACGGCCAGATCGCCCGACTGGCCTTCGCCGATGAGCGCATCGAACAGCGCGAGACCACCTTGCCCGGCCAGCGCGCCCGTTACTTGCGCTTGCTCTGGCTGGCGCCGCAAAAGGCACCGGTGCTGGTCAGCGCCGAGCTGAGCAGCACCACCCACAGCAGCGTGGCGGCGCCGGTGTCGTGGTCCGACGGTTTGCCGACCACGCAGGTGAAAGACGGCGAATACACCCTCGACTTGCCCGTGCCGTTGCCGCTTGAGCTGCTGCGCGTTGAGCTGACGCAAGCCAACACGCTGGCGCCGGTCACTGTCAGCACCCGGCGGGACAGCAAAGACAGTTGGCAGTCGCTTACGCGCGGCCTGCTGTATCGCCTGCCGGAAAATGGCAAGGACGTGATCCATGATGAGCTGCAGCTACCCGGCCAGTGGGTTCAACACCTGCGCTTGCAGGTGGACCCGCGCGGCGGTGGGCTGGGCCAGGCCGCGCCGACCGTGCGCATCGGCCTGCGCTCAACGCAACTGGTGTTCCTCGCCCGGGGCAGTGCGCCGTATGTGCTGGCGCTGGGCAATCCGAGCGGTACGGCCAACAACTTGCCGCTCAGCACGTTGATTCCCGGCTACGACGATAAACGCCTGGCCTCGCTCGGCATCGCCAAGGCCGGCACCCCGGTGGCGGCAACGTCCGCGACGCAGACGGCGAGCCCCGCCGCGAACGTTGACTGGCAGCGTTACGGGCTTTGGGCTGTGCTGCTCGTGGGCGTAGCGCTGCTGGTAGGCATGGCGCTGAGCTTGTTAAAGGCGCAAAAGCCTCAGGAGTAGGGTGGGCGCCGCTCAACCCTGCCTGGCCCACCTACGTTTTTCCGTTTAGATGGCGTATCGTTGCGCGTTCGCTTCGATACTGGCATTGAGCCTTCTGGCTGGGCCGGTACACCTTTCTACCATTTACCCGCAGATGGCTCCCCGGTTCCGGGCGTTGGGCCGTTTGGCTGTAGGTGTAGGGTCATGAGCCTTTGCAGTAATTCAGGTTGGGCGTTGAGCATGCCGGTGGTGTTTACCCTAGTGGTATGCCTGGGCGTGGTCATGCTTGCCCATTGGGTTACTCGCCAACGCAGCTTTCCCGGTCGGGACAGTTTCTTTCTCCTGCATATGGCCAGCCTCTGGTGGCTGCTCGCCGCCAGCCTGGAGTTGGCTGCTCAGGGCGGTGAATGCAAGCAGTTCTGGGCGAGCATGGCGTGGCCGGGCATCGTTGGCCTGCCGACGTTTTGGGCGGTGTTTCTCTGGCAATACGTCAACAGCGAGCGGCAGCCGCTGCCGTTGAGTCAGGTGGCGGTGTTCGCCGTGGTGCCCCTGGTGGTTTGGGCGTTAGCGTTGAGCAACCCGTGGCATGGCTTGTTCTATACACCGGACACCGGCCCTGCCTCCGAACTGCCCGGCGCGCCGATTCTGTACCGGCACGGTCCTTTGTTCTACGCCACGGCAATCTACGAGTACGCCTTTGTGCTGTTCTGCCTGGCCGTGCTGATCAAAGCGGCTGTGCTTAGCACCGGTGTGCATCGCCGTCATTACCTGGCGTTCGGGCTGGTCACGCTGCTGCCGTGGGGCGCCAACCTCTCCTATGTGTTCTGGGACGTTCAGCTGTTTGGCTTCGACCCCACGCCGTTCTGTTTCGCCTTCACCTTGCTGGCGTTTTCCTGGCTGATTGTCGGCGTGCGGCTGTTTGATCTGCTGCCCGTGGCGCGGCATTTGTTGCTGGAGGAATTGCTCGATCCGGTGCTGGTGGTCGACACCCAACAGCGCGTGCTCGAAGCCAACCCGGCGGCGTGCCGCCTGGCCGGCCAAAGCGACACCTGGCAGGGCGTGCCCCTGGCCGAGTGGCCGGTTTATGGCGCCGCGCTGGAAGCCGTACTGAGCCAACCGCTGAGCGCCAATGGTGATCGGCTGCTGACGCTGGACAATCCTGCCCGCTATTTCGAAGTATCGTGCCGCGCCATCGAGCGTGCCACGCGCAGCAGTTCCTCGGTGCTGGGGCAAATGCTCTACCTGCGCGACGTCACCCAGCGGCACATCAGCGAGCGCAAGTTGGCCGAAGCGCTGGCCGTGAGCGAAGACCGCTTGCGCACCATTTCCAGCCTGCACGAACGCTTGCAGGAACAGGCCCTGCGCGATCCGCTGACCGGCCTGTATAACCGCCGCTACCTCGAAGAATTCTTCGACCGTGAACTGGCCCGCGCCCAGCGCGAGCAGAGACCGTTGGCGCTGGCGCTGATCGACCTCGACCATTTCAAAGCACTCAACGACGCCCATGGCCACTTGGTCGGCGATGACGTGCTGGTGCTGGTTTCGCAGTTGCTCACCGATGCCTTGCGCAGTACCGACGCGGTATTTCGTATCGGTGGCGAGGAGTTCTTGCTGATTCTGCCCGGCGTCGCGCCAGAAGAAGCACGCCAGCGCGTCGAGGCCATTTGCATGCAGTTGGCGACCACCCAAGTGGCCACGCGCAATGGTCCGCAAGCCGTCACGCTGTCCGCCGGCTTGGCGTTCTGGCCAGCCCAGGGCGAGTTCCTGGATGACCTGCTGCAAATCGCTGACAAAGCGCTCTACCAAGCCAAACGTAGCGGTCGTAACAGAGTTTGTGGCATGGATAGTGCGTCGCTCTAGGCAATGTCCTAGGCAACTACTGAACTCTCCTGACAGCCCCTGGGTCTGACAGGAGGAATTGCTGACAGACTCGCGCTAAACTGCGCGGGATTTCAAACCCTCTGGAGCCTTCCATGTCCCGCGTTACCCTCAGCCGCTACTTGATCGAGCAGACCCGAAGTAACAACACTCCCGCCGATCTGCGCTTCCTGATCGAAGTGGTCGCGCGTGCCTGCAAAGAGATCAGCCACGCGGTATCCAAAGGCGCCCTGGGTGGCGTACTGGGCAGCATGGGCACCGAAAACGTGCAGGGTGAAGTGCAGAAGAAACTCGACGTCATCTCCAACGAGATTCTGCTCGAAGCCAACGAATGGGGCGGCCACCTGGCCGGTATGGCGTCCGAAGAAATGGACAACGCTTACCAGATCCCCGGCAAATACCCGAAAGGCGCCTACCTGTTGGTGTTCGACCCGTTGGACGGCTCCTCCAACATCGACGTCAACGTCTCGGTTGGCACCATCTTCTCGGTGCTGCGTTGCCCGGACCAATACCTGAGCCAGAACGACAGCCTCGACGAGCAGGCTTTCCTGCAACCTGGCACCAAGCAAGTGTGCGCCGGCTACGCCATTTACGGCCCGCAAACCATGCTGGTGCTGACCCTGGGCAACGGCGTAAAAGGCTTCACCCTCGACCGCGAGCTGGGCAGCTTCGTGCTCACCCACGACGACATTCGCATTCCGGAAACCACCGCTGAATTCGCCATCAACATGTCCAATTCCCGCCACTGGGAAGCGCCAGTCAGCCGCTACGTGGGCGAGCTGTTGGCCGGTGAAGAAGGCCCGCTGGGCAAGAACTACAACATGCGCTGGGTCGCGGCGATGGTTGCCGATGTGCACCGCATCCTCACGCGTGGCGGTCTGTTCATGTACCCGCGTGATTCGCGCGAGCCGAGCAAGCCCGGCAAGCTGCGCCTGATGTACGAAGCCAACCCAATGTCCTTTATCGTCGAGCAAGCCGGTGGCGTTTCCACTAACGGTCTGGAACGTATCCTCGACATTCAGCCGACTTCCCTGCACCAGCGCGTCGCGGTGTACCTGGGCTCGAAAGAAGAAGTCGAGCGCGTCACTGCTTACCATCAGGGTTAAGCCGTGAGCGCCCCTTGGCAGCCGTTGCTGGACTGGTGGTTTGGTTCCGGTGAAACAGCGGCCGAGGTCGCCGAATTGCAGAATCGCCTGTGGTTCGGCAAGCACGCTGCCCAAGACGACTACGCCCGCGAACACTTTTCGCCGCTGGTGCGCCAAGCACTGGCGGGGGAATTGGAAGGCTGGACGGAAACCGCCGAGGGCTGGCTTGCGCTGATTCTGCTGCTCGATCAGCTGCCCCGCATGATTCACCGCGACAGTCCGTTCGCCTATTCCGGTGATGCGCGTGCTCAGCAATTGGTGGCCCGTGGTCTGGCCGCTGGTTGGGATCAAGCACTGGCGCCGGTGGAACAACTCTTCGTGTTCCTGGTGCTCGAACACACCGAAAACCTCGCCGCTCAAGACTTGTCTGTCGAATGTTTCGCAGCCTTGCTTGAGCAAGTGGACGAGGATGAGCGTGCGTACTTCGAGAACACCCTTGATCACGCTCGCCGGCATCAACAGGTGATCGCTCGGTTCGGACGTTTTCCCCATCGAAATCAGGCACTTGGTCGTGACAGTACGGCCGAGGAAATTTCCTATCTCAAGGAACCGGGTTCCGGCTTCTGACGTCCAAGCAGGCAGTTGCTTGTCGCCTGCCCCTACTTTTCCTGCCTTGGAGTTCTTCCATGACCCTGCGTCGTTTCTTGCTCTTGTCAGCCTGTGTGCTGATCACCGCGTGCAGCAAGATCAACCAAGACAATTACTCAAAAATTCAGGTCGGCATGAGCAAAGCCGAGGTCGAAAGTCTGCTCGGTTCGCCGGCCGACTGCTCTGGCGCCCTGGGCCTCACCAGTTGCACCTGGGGCGATGAAAAACGCTACATCAGCATTCAATACGCCGGCGAAAAAGTGGTGGTGTTCGCAGGCCATGGTCTGAAATAAGGAGCTCGCTTATGCGTTTGCGTCTGACATTACTCGCGGCCTTGCTGCTCAGCGGCTGCGCCAACTCCGGCACCGGCCCGGTGCCGCCGAAAACCGTGGAAAAGGTAGACCTCGAACGCTACCAAGGCACCTGGTATGAAGCGGCGCGTTTGCCGATGTTCTTCCAGCGTGACTGCGCCCAATCCGAAGCCCACTACACCCTGCAAGCCGACGGCAAAGTGGGCGTGCTCAATCGCTGCCGCACGCTGGAAGGCGAATGGCAGGAAGCCAAAGGCGAGGCGGTGCCGCAGGTTGAAGGCAAAACCGACAAGCTCTGGGTGACGTTCGATAATTGGGTAAGTGATGTGCTGCCCGGCGTGACCAAGGGTCAGTACTGGGTGCTTTACCTGGACGACGACTACGAAACCGCCATGGTCGGCAGCCCGGACCACGAATACCTGTGGCTGTTGTCGCGCACCCCCGAGCTGAAACCCGGCATGCGCGACAAGCTGCTCGAAGTCGCCAAAGGCCAGGGCTATGAAACCGGCAAACTGATCTGGCGCACGCCGGATGGGTCGATCAAGAAGTAGCAAGGGAACCTGTAGGAGCGGCTTTAGCCGCGATGCTCTCGACGCTAAAAGCTCGAGGCTAAAGCCTCTCCTACACGAGCCGCGTTATTGCTTGGGCTCTTTCGCCTTAAGCGTGACCTGCACCTGCGTATCCCCAGCCCCATGCTCAAACCCGCACTTAAGCGGCGTCGGCTTGCCCAGCAATAACGAGGGGTTGCTAGAAAACCCCACCGGTTCCAGTGGAATGCCGCGTGGGCTGAGGTCAAGCTGGCCGTTGCCGTTGGTGTCCTGGAACACCTGCAGCGCATAACGCCCCGGCGGCAAATTGCGCAGTCGTACCGTCGAGTCCTGGCTGTGCACTTCGCGCAGCACCGTCTGTGGCCATTCTTTTTGATCGGCGAATACCATGGCGACCCCCAGTTCGCCGTCGGCCTTAACGCCGTCGATGTTGACCACAATGTCGCCCGCCATGGCCTGCGCCCCGACGAGTAACAGGAACAAGCCGGCAGTTCTGGCGAGCGTGGCTACGGGCGTATGAATTCTCTGTGGCATAATTCCGACACTTTGTTGCAAGGATTGCGCGCGCTATGCGTCAGGTGTTGGTGGTTCACTATTCGCAGACAGGGCAGTTAAGCCGGCTGGTTAATGCCGTGTGCGGACCCCTGTTGCAGCGCGACGACGTTCAGGTGGACTTTCTGGCCATCGAGCCGGCGCAACCTTACCCGTTTCCCTGGCCCTTTCTCAGCTTTTTCCGAATCTTCCCGGAAACCGTTCTGATGCGCGCCCAGCCCTTAAAACCACTGACCGTCGACGCCGCAAAACGTTACGACTTAGTCATCCTCGCCTACCAGGTGTGGTTCCTCACGCCGTCGCTGCCCATCACCAGTTTTCTCGCCACGCCTGAGGCTGCGCAGTTGCTGCGCGATACGCCGGTGGTCACGGTAATTGGCTGCCGCAACATGTGGCTGATGGCGCAGGAAAAACTCAAAGCGCGACTTACCGAACTGGGCGCACGCCTGCTCGACAACGTGGCGCTGACCGACGCCTGCGGCACCGCCGCCAGCTTTCTATCGACGCCGTTGTGGATGTTCACCGGCCGGCAGAAACCCTACAGCTGGGTGCCGCGCGCCGGTATCGATGAGGCAGAAATTGCCGCCTCCAGCCGCTTTGGCGAAGCAATTGCCCGTCGCTTGGCCGCTGATGACCAGCCCCTTCGCGAACCCATGCTGCAAGGACTGGGCGCGGTGCGCGTGGATGAAAAACTGATCGGCAGCGAAACCGTGGGCAACCGCAGCTTCCAACTGTGGAGCCGCCTGCTCGCCGCCATCGGCCCGCAGCAAAGCCTGCGTCGCGGTCTGGGCTTGGTGGTGTACGTGGTGTTTTTGCTGTGCCTGATCGTGACCGTGGTGCCCTTGGGCGCCGTGCTGAAAAAACTCCTGGCGCCGGTATTCAAAACCCGCACCCAACGACAGAAAGCTTATTTTGCCGGCCCATCCGGTGAGTGAAGAGCGCATCGCCGGTGGCTGTTGCACCGTGCCGCGCGCCCTGAAGTGACTCGAGGACGTCCCGTGGTTCAACCCGTATTTATCAACCGCATCAGCGCCTACTTGCCCCATGACGCTGTCGACAACGACACCATGGAAGCGCGTCTGGGCATGGTCGGTCCGCGCCCCTCGCGAGCGCGCAAGCTGGTGCTGCGCAGCAACGGCATTCAGCAACGCCATTACGTGATCGACCCTGCCACCGGCGAGCCGAGCATGACCAACGCCCAAGTCAGCGCCGCCGCCATTCGCGGCTTGGCCGGCAATGGCTTTGAGCTCGACCAGCTCGACTGCCTGGTGGCCAGCAGCTCATCGCCGGATCAAGTGATGCCCAACCATGCCGTCATGGTGCACGGCGAGCTGGGCAATCCGCCGTGCGAAGTGGTGTCCACCGCCGGCATTTGCCTGTGCGGCATGACCGCCCTGAAATACGCCTGGCTCAGTGTCGCCAGCGGCGAGAGCCGCAACGCGGTGGCCTGTGGCTCGGAGGTGGCCTCGGTATTGATGCAGGCAAAAAACTTCAACGCGGAATACGAGAGCCGCGTGGAAGAGCTGGAAAGCCACCCGGAAATCGCCTTCGAAAAAGACTTTCTGCGCTGGATGCTTTCCGATGGCGCCGGCGCCGTTCTGGTGCAGCAGCAGCCCAACGCCAAGGGCCTGAGCCTGCGCATTGATTGGTTGGATATCTACTCGTTCGCCGACCAGATGCCGGCGTGCATGTATGCCGGCGCCGACATGCAAGACGGCCAGCTTAAAGGCTGGAGCCGCTACGACGCCGACGAGCGCGGCCGTCACTCGGTAATGGCGATCAAGCAGAACGTCAAACTGCTCAACGACAACATCGTCAAATACACCGTCGAGCAGGCGTTGCAGCGAATCATGTCCAAGCGCGCCTTGCATGCCGACGACATCGACCTGTTCCTGCCGCACTATTCCTCAGCGTTTTTTCGCGACCGCCTGGCGGTTGGCCTGGCCAACGCCGACCTGCCGATTCCCCAAGAGCGTTGGTTCACCAACCTCACCACCAAGGGCAACACCGGCGCGGCGTCGATTTTTATCATGCTCGAAGAGCTCTTTAACGGCGGCCGCCTGCACAGCGGTCAACGCTTGCTCTGCTACGTGCCGGAAAGCGGGCGTTTCTCCAGTGCGTTTATGCACCTGACGGTGGTTGGCCATGAAGCTTGATGAAGTGCCGCAAGACCACAGTTCTACCTACGGCGGGCACAGCAAGTTGGTCTACGCCGTGGATGCCGACGGTCATTACCAAGGCTTGCAGAGCGATGGCTGGGAGCCCGAAGCCTTCGCCACGCAGTTGGCCGTGGAAGAGCTTGAAGGGCTGGAAGCCGAGGCCCACGCCGCCTGGCAACGCGGAGAGTTGTCGGCTCTGAAATTTCTGATGTACCGCTACCGCCTTGATGAGCCGGCGCTCGCGCAAATTACCGGGCTGTGGCAATGGCGCATTCGCCGGCACTTTCGCCCGGCTGTTTACAAAGGGCTGTCTGCCGCCGTTCTGGCCCGTTACGCCGAAGCGTTCGGTTTGCCGCTGGCCGACTTGACCCACTATCAGCAATCCAAGAGTCAGCACCCCAATAATCAGCACACCAAGGACCCGGTATGAGCAGCTTCCAACACCGCCAGAGCGCCCACTGTGAAAGCGGCGTAATGGCCAGCCTGCTCACCCATGCCGGCCTGCCCATGAGCGAGCCGATGGCCTTTGGCTTGGCCTCGGGCCTGGCGTTCGCCTACCTGCCCATCGTCAAGCTCAGCGGTATGCCGCTGATTGCCTATCGGATGCCGCCCAAGTACCTGATCAAAACCTTGAGCAAACGCCTCGGCGCCAAGCTGCACACGCAAACCTTCAGCAAGCCTGAACAGGGCCGCCTGGCCCTCGACGCTGCGTTGGACGGCGGCCGCCTGGCAGGCCTGCAAAGCTCGGTGTTCTGGCTGCCGTACTTTCCGCCAGAGATGCGCTTTCACTTCAACGCCCACAACCTGCTGGCTTACGGGCGCGAAGGCAACGAGTACCTGATCAGCGACCCGGTGTTCGAAGAGCCGGTGCGCTGCGCCGCCGAAGACCTGCAAAAAGCCCGCTTTGCCAAAGGCGCGTTGGCCGCCAAAGGCCTGATGTACTGGCTCGACGACGTGCCACTTGAGCAGGACTGGAACCGCCTGATTCGCCAGAGCGTATTGTCCACCACGCGCATTCTTGACGGCATGCCGCTGCCCTGGATTGGCGTGCGCGGCATTCAGCATCTGGCCAGCAAGGTCGAGCAGCTCGACCCGGCGCAGGTGAAATACAACCGCCTGTACCTCACCCATATCGTGCGCATGCAGGAAGAAATCGGCACCGGCGGCGCCGGCTTCCGCTTTATGTACGCGAGCTTTTTGCAGGAAGCGGGCGAGAAGCTGGGCGATGCCAGCCTGCAGGAAGCGTCGGTGCAACTGACCGCTATTGGCGACAACTGGCGGCAATTTGCCTCGGCCTGCGTGCGCGCCTGCCGCAGCAAAACCGAGGCGCCGAACTTCGCGCCGATTGCCGATTCGTTGCGGGCGATTGCGGTGCAGGAGCGGGGGTTGATGAAAGAGTTGGGGGCGTGGGCCAAGCGTAAATAGGCGTCTGCCCTGGCCCTCTCCCCCGGCCCCTCTCCCGCGCGCGGGCGAGGGGTGACGTCTCCCGGCGAACTTCGATCAGCTCCCTCTCCCGCCTGAAGTGCGCCCCAAAAGTTGGACACCCATCCAACCTTTGGGGCTTCTTCCATGAGCAAGTACACAACACAGTTCAA
>NZ_CEEDHK010000020.1:0-62609 GCF_979254655.1 Pseudomonas sp. AC229 | reverse complement strand
TGTGAGTCGGGGGCGGGTTGACGGTTAGTTGAGTCGTTCCCGGATTTGCGCATGGCTTGGGACGCTGGATCCAGAATTTTGGACGTTGCACAGGCTTCAAACAGTCAACCATCTGCCACTAACATTGATCCGCCCCCAACCCAACCGAGCCCTCCTCGGCTGGGTTTTTGTCCGTTAACAAGGAGTCCACGTGCGCTCACTCTTTTGGCGAATCTTCGCCAGTTTCTGGCTGGCCATTGTGCTGGTAGCCGGCCTGTCGATGCTGCTGGGTCGGGTGTTGAACCAGGACGCCTGGATTCTCAGCCAGCACCCGGCGCTGCAAGGCGTGCCGGAGAATTGGGTGCGCATTTATGAGAGTGAGGGCCAGCAGGCGGCGCAGGATTATCTGGAGCAGCGCAAACGCGATTTCCATATCGACACGCAGGTGCTGGATGACAACGGCAACGCGCTGATTCAAGGCACCTTCCCGCGCCGCGCCGCTGCCTTTGAAAAGCGCCAACACGACGATCCGCGCCGCCTGCCTTGGCGCCGGATTACGGCGGATTACACCAGCCCCAGCGGCGAAACCTATCTATTTATCTACCGCATCCCGCACCCGGAACTGGACAACTGGCACCGTGGCAGCCTGCTCTGGCCGTTGAGTGCGTTGTTTATTGCCTTGGTGGTGCTCACGGCCCTGAGCCTGCTGCTGACGTTGTCGATCACCCGTCCGCTCGGCCAATTGCGGGGCGCGGTGCATGACCTCGGACAAGCGGCGTATCAGCAACACACGCTGGCGCGGCTGGCGAATCGGCGTGATGAGTTTGGCGTGCTGGCCGGCGACTTCAATCGCATGGGCGAGCGTTTGCAGGATTTGATCACCAGCCAGCGCCAGCTGCTGCGCGATGTTTCCCACGAACTGCGTTCACCACTGGCGCGTCTGCGCATTGCCTTGGCGTTGGCCGAACGCGCCGGGCCGGAGGAACGGGCGAAGCTGTGGCCGCGCCTGGAGCGCGAGTGCGATCGGTTGGAAGCGTTGATTAGCGAAATTCTGGCGCTGGCGCGGATGGACGCCAACCTCGGTGCCCCGCAGCCAGTGGACGCCGCCGCGCTGCTGAATAACCGCCAGGAAGAAGCACAGCTCAATGAGGCCGAGCAAACGGTGACGGTAGAGGTTGAACCGGGCCTGACGCTGTCCGGCTGGCCAGACATGCTCGAGCGCGCGCTGGACAATCTGCTGCGCAACGCTCTGCGCTTCAACCCGGCGGGGCAGCCCATCGAATTGCATGCGGAGCGTGTGGGAGAGCAGGTGCGCTTGAGCGTGCGCGACCATGGCCCGGGCGTGCTGCCCGAACATGTGGCGCGACTGGGGGAACCGTTTTTCCGCGCGCCAGAGCAAAGTGCGCCGGGCCATGGTTTGGGCTTGGCGATTGCCCGTCGGGCGGCGGAACGGCATGGCGGCACGCTGGAGCTGGCCAATCATGCCGATGGTGGATTTGTGGCGAGTCTGGTGTTGCCGGTTGTACATTCGGAGCAAAAGCATCGCGGCTAAAGCCGCTCCCACAGGCCGTTGGGCGCTCCTGTAGGAAGCGGCTGGGCGGCACTCCGTTTTAGCCGCGATGAAGCAAACGCAATTCTTCAGCCTTCCAACAACGCCAACGCATCCTTACTCACCTGCGTCACCCGCGCCCAATCGCCCGCCTTGGTCCACGCGCTGTCGAGCATCCAGCTACCGCCCACGCACATCACATTCGGCACAGCCATATAGGCCAACAAATTGTCGGGCTTTACGCCGCCGGTGGGGCAAAAGCGCACTTGGTTGAACGGCCCGCCAAGCGCTTTCAGTGCCGGAATACCGCCACAGGCTTCGGCGGGAAACAACTTAAAGCGCCGATAGCCCATGGCATAACCCAGCATCAAATCCGACGCCCCGCCCGCGCCCGGGAGGAACGGCACCGGGCTGTCGACGGCAAAGCGCAGCAACTCGGCGGTGCAGCCGGGGCTGACGATAAACTGGGCGCCCGCCTCCTCCGCTGCCTTGAACATCTGCGTGTCGAGAATGGTGCCGGCACCAATGCAAAGGTCCGGGCGTTCCTTGCGCAGCAGGCGAATGGCGGTGAGGCCGTGTTCCGAACGCAGGGTGATTTCCAGGGTGCGCAACCCGCCTTCGGCCAGCGCGTCGGCCATGGGCAGAATCTGCGCTTCGTTGTCGATGGTCACCACGGGAAGGATGCGCGCCTGACGGCAGATGGCATCAATCTGTGCGGTTTTTTCATCCATGCTCGGGGTCACGCTGTTGAGGAGTGTCATGTCAGGGGCACCAGTAAATAGACAGCGGCGAGCGCAGGAAGGCACGAATCGGCATGGTGTGAACGTCATCACCCGCCAATGCGGTACGCAAGGTGTCCAGCTTCGCCGGGCCTTGCAGGGCAAGAAATATCGAGCGCGCCGAACGCAGTATCGGCAGCGTCAGGGTGATGCGTTGATGCGGCACGGTCGGCGCCAGCATCGGCAGGCAGCGCTGCGGGCAATCGGCGCTGAGGGCCGAGGCCAGCAATGGGCTGTTGGGAAATAGCGAGGCGGTGTGACCGTCGTCGCCCATGCCCAGCACGAGTACATCAATCGGTTGCGGCAGTTCGCTAAGCGCCAGTTCGGCGCCGGCCACCGAGGCGTCGAGCGATGCCGGGCTGCGGTACAAGCCGATGAAATGTGCACGCGCCGCATCGCCGCGCAGCAAGTGGCGTTTGACCAACGCTTCGTTGCTGTCGCTGTGTTCGGTGGGCACCCAACGCTCGTCAGCGAGGCTGACGACAACGCGCGCCCAGTCCAGCTTTTGCGTGCTCAGCGCGTCGAGAAACGCCGCCGGGCTACGGCCGCCGGACACCACCAAACTGGCAAAATCACGTTCACGCAACGCCGCACTCAGGGCCTCGGCCACTGCTTCGGCCAGGTCGTGTGCGTGCTGTGTTGCCGATGCCTGGCTAAACGCCTGCACACCAGCGGGAAATTTCAGTTCAGAGATCGCCATACCAGGACCTCCCATCACGGGTAATCAGCGCCATAGCCGCCATGGGTCCCCAGGACCCGGCCGCATATGGCTTGGGTGGGTCGCCGAGCTGTTTCCAGCCGGCGATTAACTGGTCGCACCACAGCCAAGCGTGTTCGACCTCGTCTTTGCGCACGAACAGGTACTGGTTGCCTTGCGTCACTTCCAGCAACAGCCGTTCGTAGGCATCGGGAATGCGTGCTGCCTTGTAGGTTTCGGAGAAGTTGAGCTGCAACGGGCCGCTGCGCAGTTGCATGCCTTTATCCAGGCCCTGATCTTTGGTCATCACTTGCAGGGAAATGCCTTCGTCCGGCTGCAGACGGATGATCAGCCGGTTGCTCACCAGCGGCCGTTGTTCCGGGGCGAAGATGTAGTGCGATGACTCTTTGAAATGGATAACGATCTGCGACAGTTTCTGCGGCATGCGCTTGCCGGTGCGCAGGTAGAACGGCACGCCAGACCAGCGCCAGTTGCGAATTTCCGCGCGCACCGCCACATAGGTTTCGGTATCGCTCTGCAGGTTGGCGTTGTCTTCTTCGAGGTAGCCGGGCACCGGCTTGCCGGCGCTGCTGCCCGCCACGTACTGGCCGCGTACCACTTGGCGGCTGAGCTGTTCCGGGGTGATAGGCGCCAGCGCTTTGAGCACTTTCACTTTCTCATCGCGGATGCTGTCAGCCGACAGGTCGCTGGGCGGGTCCATGGCGATCAGGCAGAGCAGTTGCAGCAGGTGGTTCTGGATCATGTCGCGCAATTGCCCGGCCTGATCGAAATAGCCCCAGCGCCCTTCAATGCCCACCACTTCGGCCACGGTGATTTCCACGTGGGAAATGTGGTGCTGGTTCCACTGCGTTTCGAACAGGCTGTTGGCAAAGCGCAGGGCAATCAGGTTTTGCACCGTCTCTTTGCCCAGGTAATGGTCGATGCGGTAGATCTGGCTTTCCGGGAAATGCGCGGCGACGGCATCGTTGATGGCGCGCGACGACTCCAGGTTGTGGCCGATGGGTTTTTCCAGCACCACGCGGGTTTTCTCGGCCAGACCGCAGGCGGCGAGGTTGGCGCAGATGGCGCCGTAGACGAACGCGGGCGTGGCGAAATAGGCAATCAGCGTGTCGGAATCGCCCACTTCCTGAACCAGCGCGGCGTAGTCCTCCGGCTGGGCGAATTCCATGCTGATGTAGCGCAGGCGCTGGCGGAAACGTTCGAGCACTTCGCCGTCCAGGTCCATGACCGGGATGTAGCGGTGCATCCAGTCATCGATAAATGCCAGGTGTGTAGCGGGCTCGCCCTTGTCCCGGGCCAGGCAAACGATGCGCGTGTCGGCGTGCACCAAGCCGGCGCGATCAAGCTGATACAGGGCGGGAAAGAGTTTTCGCAACGCCAGGTCGCCCAGAGCGCCGAACAGGATAAGGGTGCAGGGTTTTGCAGTGATCACGGGCATGATATTTGTTCTTTTATCAAGTATTGGAAGGAATACCGCGTTAACCGGCTGAAATCAAGCTTAAATGTTGTAAACAAAACAACATTTTGCCCATCTCACTGTCGACAGTGGCCGTTTGCAGGGCCTCACAGTTAGGATAGGCCGCCCTGCCCGCGCCTCAAGCGTAGCGGCTGCAATTGGCCCGTATCACCGAGGAAACCAGATGGAACGCGTGCGTAACCTGTTGGAGCAGATCCAAAGCCGACTGGCCGAGCTGAACAAAGCCGAACGTAAAGTGGCGGAAGCCATTCTGCGCAGTCCGCAACAGGCCACCCGTTTCAGCATCGCCACCCTGGCGCAGGAAGCTCAGGTCAGTGAGCCGACGGTGAATCGCTTTTGCCGCTCGTTCGGCGTCAGCGGTTACCCCGAACTGAAAATGCAGCTGGCGCAAAGCCTGGCCAGCGGCGCTGCGTATGTAAGCCGCGCGGTGGAAGCTGACGATGTGCCAGAAGCCTATACGCAGAAGATTTTTGGCAGTGCCATCGCCTCGCTCGACAGCGCCTGCCGCCAGCTTGATCCGCAGAAAATCAGCCGCGCCGTGGACCTTCTTATTCAAGCCCGGCAAATCAACTTCTTCGGCCTCGGCGCCTCGGCCTCGGTGGCGCTGGACGCGCAGCACAAATTCTTCCGCTTCAACCTCGCCGTCACCGCCCATGCCGACGTGCTGATGCAACGCATGCTCGCCTCGGTGGCCCATACCGGCGATTTGTTCGTGATCATTTCCTACACCGGCCGCACCCGCGAACTGGTGGAAGTGGCACGCGTGGCCCGCGAAAACGGCGCCTCGGTGTTGAGCCTGACGGCAGCCAATTCGCCGCTGGCCAAGACCAGCACCTTGAGCGTGGATATTCCCCTGCCGGAGGACACCGACATTTACATGCCGATGACCTCGCGCATCATCCAGCTCACCGTGCTCGACGTACTCGCCACCGGCGTGACCCTGCGCCGAGGCGTGGATTTCCAGCCGCATTTGCGCAAGATCAAAGAGAGTTTGAACGCCAGCCGGTATCCGAATGAGGATGACCCGGGTTAATCACGCGCTGCTTTTGTAGGAGCGCGCTTGCTCGCGAACCCTGTGAACGGCGATCACCCGGCAAACCGCATCGCCCCCTTCGCGAGCAAGCTCGCTCCTACAGGAGGCGTGCGTGAAGCCTTAGCTCCGCCTCTTCCCCCGGCCCAATCGTCACGCTGTCTTCCCGGCAACTCGCCGCCTGCACTGACACAAACCCCAGCGCCTCATGCCAACCGACATCGGCCAGCGGCCTTGCGCCCGGGTGCCAGACCACGGTGTTGGCGCCGCCGCTGGTGTCGATCTGTAACCGGCGCCGCCACAGGTGATCATCCAGGTCGATGCGCCCTGCCCGCCGGTACACGCGGTGGCAGCCGTTGTCCAAACGCAGTGGGCTGTTTTGCTGGAAGTCGTCGCGCAGTAACAGGTCGTAGCCGTGGGCGCGCTCCAGGCCGCGAATCGCCACTTGCGCCATGTCGCCCACGCGCCAATAGCCGTGCAAGGCATGGCTGAGCTGGCACGGTTCGCTGTCTTGATGCTGTGTGACCAGGCGCAATTTCAGCTCGGCGCCCAGTTCGGCAAACAGCTCCACTTGCCACTCGCACAAGTCCAACCGCCAATGCAGGCGTACGCCAGTGGCGTCGGCTTCGTGGGCTATCAGCTCCCAGTCGCTGAGCCGCGCCCAACCATGGGACGGCCAGCCGCTTTCGGTCGGGTGGCGACTGAACCACGGCCAGCACACCGGCACACCGCCACGAATGGCGCCATGTTTGGGCCAGCGCGCAGCGCACCACAACCAGGGCCGTTGGCCGCGCGGTTGGAAATGCAGCAGCTGCCCGCCCTGCCGGCTGAACACCGCCTCGCAGGTGGGATGGCTGATTAGAAAAAGGTCGCGCTCCTGATGGCGCGTCCAACTGAAAAGGGGCTTGCCGGCGTCAGCCAGCAGCGCGTGCAGAGGGTTGTCCTCTATGCGCATCTGCTCGCTGGCCGCCACAAGTTCCGGGCGCGGCACGATAGGCCTGATGGTTTTCCGGCTCATCGACCGCGCTCAGGCATCACTTCCACCAGTATTCGACTTGCGCACCAAAGTTGGAGCCGTGCAGATCGGTGCCAAAGGCGCCGGTGTCAGACAGTGCCGAACCCGCTGCGACCATGCTCGCCGAGCGCTGTGCCGCTTCGTTCCAGCTTGCGTAGGTGTAGTACAAGCGGAATTCAGGACGGGTGGTGAAGCCCGGGCCCATCGGCGACCACGTCGGGGCGATGGTGAATTTGGTCAGCTTGCGCGTACCGCCAGGGGCTTCAACCTGGTCGCGGCCCAGTTCGGTGACGAACTTGAAGGTGTCGGTAATTGCATACACCGGACGCACGCCAACGGAGAGCCAGTTCTGGTCCTGGCCGTCTTCGCGCTTGTCTTTTTCGTAGACGATTTCGAACTGACCGCCGAAATGTTTGGTCACCTGCCAATCGAAGAATTCCACCACGCGCCAGTTGGTTGCACTGTCGTCCAGCGTCGGATCGCCGGTGTAGCCCAGACCAGTGCCGGGGCCGACGCCGTATTGGAAGGCCAGGGTGTTAACGCCGCCGAGGAATTCTTTCTGTTTGTGCTGCACGGTTACCGAGTAACCGCTGTGGGCGTCGGTGCTGTCGGGCTTGTCGATGTAGCTGACGCCCACTTGCACAGTGCCGTTAGGGTTGGTGTTGAAGCCGTCGACGTTGAAGTCGTGACGGTTGATGTACGGTTCCTGGTCGTAGTTGTCTTTACGCGAGAACACGTAGCTGTACTTCAGGTCACCGATCTGAACTTCGTCGAAGCCGAAACCGGTGGCGCTCTGGTTCCAGTAGTAGAAGTCGGAGATATGGATGTCGTTTCGTTTGTAGAAACGACGACCGGCCCAGAACGAACCGCCATTGAGCGCGGGCATGTTGCTCCACTCGGCGTACATCTGGTTCATGCGGGCGAAGCCGTAGTCGCCAGTGTATTTCGGGGTTTTGTCGTACTGGTTGTAGAGCTGGGCCATGCCCTCAACGCTCAACACCGAACCGTCGTCGAGCTTGAACAGGTCCTGACGCAGGTCCAATTCAGTGTATTGCTCGCATTCGTTACCCAACCGGTATTTGGACTTCGCGCCTTGCAGCTGGAAGCACTGCTGGCCGGAACTGTTTACCGAGGTGCCAATACCGTTACGGGTATAGCCGCTGAACTCCAGGGCCTGGGCCGACCACGGGAACATTGCCAGGGCGCACGGCAGTGCCCAGAGACTTTTTTTCATTGTGCTCATATCCACTCCACTGATTTTTATTGTTGTTGCGCTTCGGATAACGGTTGCGCGTCGGTACATATCAAGGGCCCCGCCTTGCGGTGGGGGTACTGCTTAAATCGGTGTTTGCCCTATCGCGGCTAAAGCCGCTCCTACACGGTTTTGTAGGAGCGGCTTTAGCCGCGATGCTTTCAGCCTTCGCGCGGAATCAACCGCGTCACACGCCCTGCTTTCTCAGCAGGTTGCGACTTTCCCAGCAGCCCCAGGCGCTCTCCGCTTTTGGCGTCGAACAGCAGCACTTTGTCTGGGTCGAATTGCAGCTCTAGGGTGTCGCCCACACGCGGCGCCATGTCCGGTGCCAGGCGGCAGCAGACTTTGGTTTGGTTGAGGTTGACGAACACCAGGGTGTCGGGGCCGGTCGGCTCGATCACTTCCACTTCGGACAAAATGCTCGGCAGGCTGGAGCCGGCCGCAGCCAGGCAAATTTGCTCGGGGCGAATACCCAAAATCACTTCGCGGTTTTCCAGGCCTTCGTCCTGCATGGCCAGCGGCAGCTCGCAACGCGCCTGGCCGGAATCCAGCAGCGCCAGCAGGCGACCGTCGCGACGCTGCAGGCGCAGGGGAATGAAGTTCATGGGCGGCGAACCAATAAAGCTCGCCACGAACAGGTTGGCCGGGTCGTTGTAAATCTGTTGCGGGGTGCCGAATTGCTGCACCACGCCATCTTTCATCACCGCCACTTTGTCGCCCAGGGTCATGGCTTCAATCTGGTCGTGGGTGACGTAAACGGTGGTGGTTTTCAGGCGCTGGTGCATCAGCTTGATTTCGGTGCGCATCTCAACGCGCAGCTTGGCGTCGAGGTTCGACAGCGGTTCGTCGAACAGGTAAATCTTCGGCCGCCGTGCCAGCGCTCGGCCCATGGCCACGCGCTGTTGCTGGCCGCCGGAAAGCTGGCCCGGTTTGCGCGCCAGCAGGTGTTCGATTTGCAGCAGCTTGGCCACGCGGGACACTTCTTCCTCGATGGCCGCCGCGCTCATCTTGCGCATCTTCAACCCGAACGCGATGTTCTCGCGCACGTTCATGGTCGGGTACAGGGCGTACGACTGAAACACCATGGCAATGTCACGGTCTTTCGGGCTCATGCCGCTGATGTCGGCGCCGTCGACGAGAATCTCGCCACCGGTGATATTTTCCAGGCCGGCGATGCAGTTCATCAGGGTCGATTTACCGCAACCCGACGGGCCAACCAGAATCAGAAACTCGCCGGACTCGATCTTCAGTTCGATGTCTTTGAGGGTGTCCGGCAAGCCGCTGCCGTAGGTTTTCTTGACGTTTTTAAGTTCGAGAGTTGCCATGTTTCACCCCTTGACCGCGCCGGCCGTGAGTCCACGCAGGAAGTACTTGCCCGCGACGATGTAGACCAGCAGCGTTGGCAGGCCGGCGATCATCGCCGCCGCCATGTCTACGTTGTATTCCTTGGCCCCGGTGCTGGTGTTCACCAGGTTATTGAGGGCCACCGTGATCGGTTGGGCGTCGCCACTGGCGAACACCACACCAAAGAGAAAGTCGTTCCAGATCTGGGTGAACTGCCAAATGAGGCAGACCATGATGATTGGCACCGACATGGGCAGCAGAATCCGCCCGAAGATGGTGAAGAAGCCGGCGCCGTCCAGGCGCGCGGCCTTGACCAGGGCATCGGGAATCGCCACGTAGAAGTTGCGGAAAAACAGCGTGGTAAAGGCCATGCCGTAGACCACGTGAATCAGCACCAGGCCGGTGGTGGTGTTGGCCAGGCCGAGTTTGCCGAGGGTGAACGAGGCTGGCAGCAGCACGGTCTGGAACGGCAGGAAGCAACCGAACAGCAACAGACCGAAGAACAATTGCGAACCGCGGAAGCGCCACATCGACAGCACGTAGCCGTTCATGGCGCCGATAAAGGTGGAGATCAGCACCGCTGGCACGGTGATTTTCACCGAGTTCCAGAAGTAGCCGCCGACGATGTCCCAGGCCTTGATCCAGCCGATGCCGTCGATCATTTGCGGCCAGCTCAGCAGGTTTCCGGTGCGAATGTCGTCGGGGCTTTTGAAACTGGTCAGCAGCATCACCACCAGCGGCACCAGGTACACGGCGGCGGCGCCGAACAAGGTGACGTAAATCGCCAGGCGGCTGAAGCTGAACGACGTTTTACCGTACGGGCGGGCCATTGGGCTTACAGCAATGGAATCAGTCATGGCGTTTGTTCCGCAGCTCGGAGTACAGGTACGGCACCAGAATGGTCAGGATCGCGCCCAGCATCAGCATGGCGCTGGCTGAACCGATGCCCATCTGGCCGCGGCTGAAGGTGAAGGAATACATGAACATCGCCGGCAGGTCGGACGAGTAACCAGGACCGCCAGCCGTCATGGCCGCCACCAGGTCGAAGCTCTTGATCGAAATGTGCGCCAAAATCATAAAGGCGCTGAAAAACACCGGCCGCAGGCTCGGCAACACGATGCGCAGGTAGATGGTTGGCAGGCTGGCGCCGTCGACCTGAGCCGCGCGAATGATCGATTGGTCCACGCCGCGCAAACCGGCGAGGAACATCGCCATGACAAAGCCGGAGGCCTGCCACACGGCAGCGATCACCAGGCAGTACACCACGCGTTCCTGATCCACCAGCCAGTCGAGGCGGAAGCCTTCCCAGCCCCAGTCACGCAGCATTTTGTCCAGGCCAAGGCCCGGGTTAAGCAGCCATTTCCAGGCAGTACCGGTGACGATCATCGAGAGCGCCATCGGGTACAGGTAAATGGTGCGAATGAAGCCTTCTTTGCGAATGCGCTGGTCCAGCAACACCGCGAGGAACACGCCGAGTATCAGGCTGATGGCGATAAACATGCCGCCAAACAGCACCAGGTTTTTACTCGCGACCCACCAGCGGTCGTTGTCGAGCAGGCGCACGTATTGCTGCACGCCGACCCACTTGTAGCTCGGCATGAAGCTGGAATTGGTAAAGGACAGAATGAACGTCCAGAGGATGTATCCGTAGAAGCCCACCAGAATCAGCAACATGCTTGGCGCGACGACCAGTTTCGGAAGCCAGCGCTGCAAGGTGTCGAACGGTGAGGCCTTGTTAAATACCGCCACGGTGCTCATCGGCATAACCCAGTCTTAGAGAAATTCAGTCCAAACGCTCCCCGCGACGCAGGCATGGCCGTTGTCGAGGGGCTGCCGAGGCAGCAGAACGTTGGAGGTAAAGCTGCCGGCGAACCGGCAGCGGTCAAGCACTTACATGGCGGCCTTGATAGCCGAAGCCATCTGCGCACCGGCCTTGGTTGGGTCGGCGTTCTTGTCGCTCATGAAGTTGGTCACCACATCGAAGATCGCCCCTTGTACCGCCAGGGAGGTCGCCATGTTGTGGGCCATGCTTGGCTTCAGGGTGCCGGCTTTGTCGGCGGCCTTGAAGTCGGCCATAGCGGCCTGGCCACAGCTGTCGAACTTGCTCATGTCAAGGTCGTCACGCACCGGGATCGAGCCTTTGTTCTGGTTGAACACGTACTGGAATTCAGGCTCGAGAATGATCTTCGCCACTTCGTTCTGCGCAGCGATGTTGCCCGGCGTGTTGTTCTTTGCCGAGAGCTTGAACATGGCCAGCGAGTCGATGTTGTAGGTGAAGCTGCCTTGCGTACCTGGGAACGGAACGCACTCGAAGTCGGTGCCGGCTTTCTTGCCCGCCGCGCTCCACTCGCTCTTGGCCCAGTCACCCATGATTTGCATGCCGGCTTTGCCGTTGATGACCTTGGCCGCTTCCAGGTTCCAGTCCTGGCCGGTGCCGTCCGGGTCCATGTAGCCCTGGAGTTTTTTCAGGGCTTTGAACACTTCGGTCATTTTGGCGCTGGTGAGGGTGTCTTCGTCTTGCTCGATGAACGCTTTGGTGTAGCCGTCAGCACCCATGATGCTCAGCACCAGGTCTTCAAAGACGGTGCTGTCTTGCCACGGCTGACCACCGTGAGCCAACGGAATGAAACCGGCGGCCTTGAATTTTTCAGCGGCGGCGAACAGTTCGTCGAGGGTGGTCGGCGCCTTGTCGATGCCGGCTTTTTTCATCGCGACAGGGTTGATCCACAGCCAGTTAACGCGGTGAATGTTCACCGGAACGGCCACGTAGTGATCGTCGTACTTCATGGTATCGGCGACGGTTTTGGACAGCAATTTGTCCCAGTTATTGGCCTTGGACACATCGTCCAGCTCGGTCAGCAAACCGAGGGCGCCCCAGTCTTGCAGGTCAGGGCCTTTGATCTGGGCGGCGGAAGGTGGGTTGCCGGAAACGGCGCGGGTTTTCAGTACGGTCATGGCAGCAGCACCACCACCGCCGGCAACGGCGCTGTCTTTCCAGGTGTAGCCGTCTTTTTCCACCAGTTTGCGCAGCACGTCGATGGCTTTGGCTTCACCGCCAGACGTCCACCAGTGCACCACTTCTACAGTGCCTTTGGACTCTGTAGGGGCATCGGCGGCAAGGGCGCTGAGGGGGAATAGGGAGGCGAGGGAAATAACAGCGGCGAGTCGGTTGATCGCGTTCATCTGAAGTACCTTCTTGTTGTTATACAGGCAAGTCGGAAGCTTGCGTTGCGATGGATTCTAATCAAGCGTTTTAGCTCCTGAGGTAACGAAGGGACGCGTAAATGTCACAGCTCCGTGACAAAACTTTTAGGTTCGTGGCACTAGCCTGGAAAGCTCGGCCAGCGCGGCTGTGAGGCTCGGCGCCAGGCCAATTTGCGGCAGGCAAACTGCCTGATACGCGTGATACAAATCCGGTTTTCCGGCCCAAATAGTGGCCGATGGCACGTTGTGAACATCCAGCTCGTGGTGCCAGCTGCCCTGCTCGCGGTCGATGAAATAAGCCTCGATAAAATCCCAGAACCGCCGGTACCACACTTCATAACGCTGCTCGCCGGTGCGCTTGAGCAGCGCCGCCGCCGTGGCGCTCGCCTCGGCATGCACCCAATGCAAACGCGGGCGCACCACCGGCTTGTTTTGCCAATCGAGCGTGTAGACCAACCCCGGCGCGCCATCGACATTCCAGGCATAGCGGCACGCCGCGTCGAACAAACCCACCGCGTCATGCAGCAGCCAATCGGGCGCTGCGTAGTTGGCGCGTTGCAGCGAAGCTTCCAGGTGCAGCACCAACCGGGCCCATTCAAATGCATGGCCGGGCGTGGTGCCGTATGGGCGAAAACCATCGGCTGGATTGGCCAGGTTGTAATCCAGTTGCGGCTGCCATTGGCGGTCGAAATGTTCGATGACGCCGTAGCCGTTGTCGGCCGCGTGGCCATGAATCAGTCGCTCAACCATCCGCAGCGCGCGCTCTAGCCAGCGGGTTTCGCCGGTGGCGTCGGCCAGGGCGAGGAATGCTTCAGTGCCGTGCATATTGCTGTTGGCACCGCGATACGCTTCTTCGTCAGTCCAGTCGCGAGCGAAGGATTCGCGTAGCGCGCCCTCCTCCTCGCTCCAGAAATGTTCATCAATTATCTGCACCGCCTGCGCCAACAACTGCCCGGCACCGGCAGCGCCCGCTTGCAGCGCTGAGCTGGCGGCCAACGCCACGAACGCATGCAAATAAGCGGCTTTGCCAGTGTTGCCGTCGCGGTGTTCAGCCACCGCAAACCAGCCGCCATGCTCGGCATCGCGCAACGGCCCGAGCAACGCGGCGACGCCGTGCTCGACCAGCTCCAGACACCCCGGAATGCCCTGCACATGGGCCATGGCGAAACTGTGGGTCATGCGCGCCGTGTTCATGGTTTCGGCCACCGCATCGGCCGGCAAACGGCCCTGCGCATCGAGGTTGGCGAAGCCCTGCTCAACCCGAGCGGCCTTGGCAAAACTCAGCAAGCGCAGGCCCTCGGTTTGCAACCAAACATGGTGCGCGGGGGCGTGCAGCCAGCTGGAAAAATTCGCGTCGATGCGGTCGCCGGTCATGGGCGTTCCCTGTGTAAGAGGGTTGGCGTTGAGGTGCGCCAAATTCTACGCAGCGTATGAGCGAGAAATTTCGATTCAGTGCCAAGAAAAGTGTCACGGGTCTGTGACAAATGCCCGCGCTAGAGGCGCTGCGCGGATGTGGGGCGGGAATGTAAGGCGGGGTTGGTAGCTGTGCGGGGATTACGATAAACGCCGTCCGGCGCACCCTCTCCCCTAGCCCCTCTCCCCAAGGGGAGAGGGGAACTGAGCGGCGACTCGCTGGGCTCCCCTCGCCCGTTTACGGGAGAGGGGCTGGGGGAGAGGGCCGGGATCACTGACCCGCAGGCTGACTTTGCGCCGTGGCTTGGGTGACGTTGCTGCCGGCCGGCACGCTGCGCGTGAGCCAGACGTTGCCGCCGATGGTCGAGCCTTTACCCAACGTAATGCGCCCCAGAATGGTGGCGCCGGCGTAAATCACCACGTCGTCTTCCACAATCGGGTGACGCGGCTGACCTTTGTGCAGTTGGCCATTTTCGTCGGCGCTGAAACGCTTGGCGCCCAGGGTCACGGCTTGGTAAATGCGCACGTGGTTGCCGATGATCGCGGTTTCGCCGATCACCACGCCGGTGCCGTGATCAATGAAAAAGCTGTGGCCAATTTGCGCGCCCGGGTGAATGTCGATGCCGGTCGCCGAGTGCGCCAGCTCGGCACTGATACGCGCCAACAATGGCAAACCAGCGCGGTACAAATGGTGCGCCATGCGATGGTGAATCACCGCCAGGATGCCCGGATAGCACAGCAGCACTTCGTCGACGCTGCGGGCCGCCGGGTCGCCTTGGTAGGCAGCGATCACATCGGTGTCGAGCAAGCGGCGAATGCCGGGCAAGGCGCTGGCGAAATCCCGAACGATGGCCACTGCCGCCGCCTCGCCATTGGGCTCTTCGCCGCGTTGGCGCGCCGCGTAAGCGAGCTCCAGGCGCACTTGAATCAGCAGGCAGTTAAGGGCGTTGTCGAGGGTGTGGCCGACGTAGAAATCTTCGCTTTCCTGACGCAGATTGCTCGGCCCCAGCCGCATGGGAAACAGCGCGCCGATCAGGCCTTCGAGAATCTTCGCCATGGCCTGACGCGACGGCAATTCGCGCCCCACCAACTCCCGCGAACGGCCCGTGCTGCTGCGCCACTCGGCGCGCACGGCATGCAGTTCGCCGACGATTTTCTCCAGCTGCCAATTCACCGGTTGGCTGACGGCCTCGGTGGGCGTTGGCGTCAGCTTATCGAGGCCGGCATTGAGCTGTTCAGACATGGCAATCCCAAGGCACGAGGCCGAATTAGACGGGATGGCTACTCTAAGTCGCGGCTCAGATGGCGCCTAAATAATTAATTCGTTTAGGCATAGAACCAAATGAAAGGACCAGCCTTTTTGATTTTCGTAGGAACGAGCTTGCTCGCGAAGCGTTTGATTTTAAAAGCTTCGCGAGCAAGCTCGCTCCTACAAGGGCGGATCGTCGTTCGCTGCGCCATGCCCCTGCGCCATCGCCACGATCACTTTGCGTTTGCCGGTGAAGGTCGAGCGGGCGTGGGCGGCGAGCATGTTGTCGAGCATCAGCACATCGCCGGGTTGCCAGGGGAAACTGATGGCGCAACCGTCTAGCACGCTGCGGATTTCGTCGAGCAGGCTGTCTTCGATCCGGCTGCCGTCACCGTAGTAGACGTTTCGCGGCAGGTCTTCTTCGTCGACGATGTCCAGCAGGTTTTCGCGGATGTCGGCCGCCAGGTTGGAGAGGTGAAACAGGTGCGCCTGGTTGAACCATACGTCCTCCCCTGTCACCGGATGCCGCGCCACGGCTTGGCAAACCTGGCGGGTGCGCAGCTCGCCGTCGTCTTTCCATTCACAGGTGATGGCGTGGCGCGCGCAATAGGCTTCGACCACGGCTGGGTCGTCGCTGTTGAACACTTGCTCCCACGGCACGTCGAGGCCATTGCCGAAATTGCGCACGTACATCAGGCCGTGGCGGTTGAAGCGTTCGTGAATGCGCTGGGGAATGCGGCGGAAAATCTCGCGGCTGTCGGCAATTGGCGTTTCGCCACCCGTCTCGGCGGCGATCATGCTGTAGAACCAGATCTTCATCGGCCATTCACGGGTGTAGGCCTGCTCGTTGTGCAGCGGAATGCGTTGATGGGCCGGGTATTCGGTGGAGGTGTAAACGCCCTGCGTCACGTTGCTGCGCGGCGTGGAGCCGAATTCGTAATTGAGCAGGTCGTGACCAAAGCCGGCGGCGAAGGCGCGGAAACGCTCGGCGTCGCCGACCTCGAAACCGCGAAACAAAATGCCGCCCGCCTTGAGCAAATGGCTGTCCACCAGCGGCCTGATTTGCCCAAGCATTTCCAGCAAATCCAAGCCCGGTGCGGGCGCTTGAATCAGCAATGGCAGCGCACCGCCGCCGCTGAGCAGCGGCCTGATCGTCAGCGCCTGGGCAATGGCGTTCATGCCAGCGCATCCACGGCGGCGGCGAACGCCCGGGCGAAACGCGCGGCCACTTCATCGATCTGTTCGGCGCTGATTATCAGCGGCGGCAGAAAGCGCACCACGCTGCCATGGCGGCCGCCGAGTTCCAGAATCAGCCCGCGTTTGAGGCATTCCGCTTGCACCCGCGAAGCCAGCGCCGTGAATGCGGGCGGATGGCCGAGGTTATCGACGGCGCCGCGCGGGTCGACCAGCTCGACGCCAAGCATCAGGCCACGGCC
Organism: Pseudomonas sp. AC229; assembly: GCF_979254655.1. Lineage (NCBI taxonomy): Bacteria > Pseudomonadati > Pseudomonadota > Gammaproteobacteria > Pseudomonadales > Pseudomonadaceae > Pseudomonas > Pseudomonas sp. AC229. Next base: position 46,164 of record NZ_CEEDHK010000020.1, on the reverse strand, counting down.
ACGGATGTCGCCCATCTGCGGGAAGTCGCCTTGCAGCGTGCGCAAATGCTCGCTCAGGCGTTCGCCCATGGCCGTGGCGTGGCTGGCGATGTCGTGTTCACGCAGATAGCGCAGCACGGCGGAACCCGCCGCCATGGCCATTTGGTTGCCACGGAAGGTGCCGGCATGGGCGCCGGGCGCCCAGGTGTCGAGCCACTCGCGATACACCACCACAGCCAACGGCAGGCTGCCGCCGATGGCTTTGGACAGCACCACTACATCGGGAAGGATGCCGGCGTGCTCGAAGGCAAACATTTTCCCGGTGCGGGCAAAGCCACTTTGAATTTCATCAACGATCAGGGCGATGCCGGCGCGTTCGGTGATCCGTCGCAGGCCTTGTAGCCACGCAATGTCGGCAGGAATGACACCGCCCTCGCCTTGCACCACTTCAACAATGACGGCGGCCGGCAACAGCACGCCGCCTTCGGGATCGTTGAGCAGGTTTTCCAGATAATGGAGATTGACCTGCACGCCCTGCTCGCCGCCGAGGCCAAACGGGCAACGGTAGTCGTAGGGATACGGCAAAAACTGCACGCCATTGCCGAGCACCGCCCCCAGTGGTTTTTTCGGGCCGTGGTTGCCCATCAGATTCAGCGCGCCGAGGCTCATGCCGTGGTAGCCGCCCTGGAACGACAGAATGCCGCTACGGCCGGTAGCCGTGCGCACCAGCTTCAGCGCGGCCTCCACCGCGTCGGTGCCGGTTGGGCCGCAGAACTGGATTTTCGCCTCGCGGGCTAGGGCCTCGGGCAGCACGGCGAAGAGGTCTTGCACGAACTGGTCTTTGACTGGCGTGGTCAGGTCGAGGGTATGCAGCGGCAGTTCGTCGTTGAGCACCTGGCGAATAGCGTCGATCACCACCGGATGGTTGTGACCCAACGCCAGGGTTCCAGCGCCCGCAAGGCAGTCGATAAAGGTGCGGCCTTCGACGTCTTCCACGTAGATGCCACGGGCGCGCTTGAGCGCCAGTGGGATGCGCCGCGGGTAGCTACGGGCGTTGGATTCCTGGCGCTTTTGCCGCGCCAGCAGTGGGCTTTCTTCGAAGTGGTAAAGCGCTTCTTCCGGGGCGGTTACACGCGAGGCGGCGACTTGCATGGGGTGTGGAACTCCGTGGGTAGGCAGCGACGCAACCAAAGGCGCGCCCGCGCGTTCGGTGGCTGTTGGAAGAAGGGACGTGTGGGTGGGGGGGGAAATTTAGGCGGAAAGGGTTTTCCGCTGGGGAAAAGTGGGCAGGTATTCAGACCTGACTCATCAGTCGAAAAAAACCTCCGTCATCCTCGCGCAGGTCCAGAATTTCCAGTCGTACACCGTGTGAAGTGCGGCGCTATTCGTTACCGCGCGTGCTGATCTGACTCATCACTCGAAAAAAACCTCCGTCATCCTCGCGCACGCGGGGATCCAGAGTCTCAAGCCGTACACCGGTGTGAAGTGCGCAGGTATTCATTACCGCGTGTGCTGAACGTTTTTGTTTCGCGCCTTACGCGCGAGTCCCTTTTTTCAGTCGCCAAAAAAGGAACCAAAAACGCTGCCCCTACCTTGGCCTTCCGCTGCGCTCCAGGTCCCCTCACTCCGTCGCCGCTCCGGGGGCACGGCGAGACGGGCCATCCATGGCCCGACACGCCTTTCGCGGCTCCCGGCCGCTCAACCCCCTCCGCGTCGACTCCATTCGGCCTGCGATGAATGGGGCGGGTAGATCACAAGCCAGATCACAATCAAAAGCCTGTAAAGCGAGATCAACAACATCGCGGCTAAAGCCGCTCCCACAGATCGCATCAGACCCGTGGGAGCGGCTTTAGCCGCGATCCCTGGAAACGGTGTTCTTGGAGCCGGCGGCTCCCTTGAGATCACAAGCCGCGATCCCTGAAAACACCAATCTCAAAACGGCCGACTCCCCGCCAAGCTGATCCGTTTGAGGTTGCGCCGCTCTTTAGCGTCGAAGGCGTTGCGGGCATGCAGGGTGGCTTGGTTGTCCCAGTAGACGATGTCGCCGACTTGCCATTTGTGGGTGTAGTAGAGCGCGGGGTTTTGCAGGTGTTGGCGCAGACGGGCGATCAGTTCTTGGCCTTTTTCGGGGTCGTAGCCGGGAATTTCTACTTCGGTATGGACGCTGAGGAAGAGCAGTTTTTTGCCGCTGTCGGGGTGCACGCGCACCAGCGGATGCTCGGTGCCTTGGATGGGTTCGATGTCGGGCGTTCGATAGGTGACGAAGGTGCCGCCGTAGCCACCGCTTTTCAGGCGTACGAAGGGGTTGTAGTTGATCAGGCGCAGGCCGTCGATTTCGGCTTTGGTGGTTTCCGGCAGCGTTTCGTAAGCCAGGGCCAGGTTGGTCCAACTGGTCTCCCCGCCTTTGCTCGGCACCTCCAGGGCGTAGAGCAACGAGCCGGCTGAGGGCGTTGGCGTCCATTGGTGGTCGCTGTGGGCGGGCAAGGCGAAGTTGCCCAGTTCGCCGCCTTCGGTGTTGGCCACACGAACGATGGCCGGCGCTTTGCCGTCGGCGCCGGAGGACAGTACGGGAATGTCGGCTGGCGGCTGGAATACCGAGCCGAAGTAGCTGGTGAAGTGCAGGTACTGCGGGTCGTCCAGTTGCTGATTTTTGAAGATCAGAATGTGGTGATCGCGCAGGGCTTGTTTCAGCGCCAGCACCTGCTCGGCGGTCAACGGTTGGCGGGCGTCGAGGCCGTGCACTTCGGCGCCCAGCGGGGCGCCTTGCAGTGGCACGATGGCGAAGGCGGGTTCGGTGTGGCGCAACGCGGTGGCGGCGTGGCTCATGGGGCAATTCTCCAGGTGAAAAGGCCCGCCGCGCTCGACGGGCCAGGAACGGGCTCAGGCTTTTTTGATGGTGTGGCTGCGCTGACCGTTAACGCCGTAGGGCACTTCGCCGTGCAGGGTCACGCGGCGCACGATGCGCGACTGGTTGCCGTAGTCGTCGACGGCGTAATGCTGGGTGGAGCGGTTGTCCCAGATGGCCACGTCGCCCACTTGCCAGGTCCAGCGCACGGTGTTTTCCAGGCGCGTGACGTGGCTTTGCAACAGGTTGAACAGGTGCGCCGAGTCTGGCGCGCTGTAGCCTTTGATGCGTTTGACGAAATGCCCGAGCAACAAGCTGCGCTCGCCGCTGACCGGGTGCACGCGCACCACTGGGTGCTCGGTTTCGTAGACGGTGGAGGTGAACACCTGGCGGTAGTGCTCGGCCGCTTCGACCTGGGCGTTGGGCTTGATGGCGGCGTAGTCGTATTCGTTGCTGTGGATGGCCACCAGTTTGTCGGCCAGCTCTTTCAGCTCGCTCGGCAAGTGTTCGTAGGCGGTGGCGGTGTTGGCCCAGGTGGTGTCGCCGCCGTATTCGGGTACGACTACCGAACGCAGAATCGAGGCTTTCGGGTAGGCGTCGACGAAAGTGACGTCGGTGTGCCACGAGCTGGCGCGCGCGCCTTTGGCGGAGTCCAGTTCAAGCAGGTAATGGGTGCCGTCTACCACCGGCACGGTCGGGTGTGCCACGGGTTCGCCGAGCAGTTTGGCGAAGGCTTCCTGGCTGGCGTCGTCGAGATGAGTCTGGCCACGGAAGAAGATGACTTTGTGTTCGACCAGTGCTTGCTGGATGGCGGCGACGGTGTCGGCATCCAGGTCGGCGGACAATTTCACGCCGCGAATTTCGGCGCCGATTCGGCCGGCCACGCGGCGAATGTCCAGGTGCAGGGTGTTGCTCAGGGGAGTGGCCAGTGCTGCATTGCTCATGGGTGGTTCCTCGCTTTCGGCTTGGTTTTTTTGGGGGGCAGGCTCGGGGTTAAAAGTCGTAACGCAGGGTCACGCCGGCAGTGCGCGGCTGACCCACTGACGCGGTGTAGGCGCCGTTCAGGTAGGCAAAGGCGCTCAGGTAATACTCTTTGTCGGTGGCGTTTTTCAGCCACAAGGAGGCGTCGAGCTGGCCGTCGCCGAGGTCGGTGCGCACCCCGGTCGAAAGGTTGACCAGGCCGTAGCCGTCGATTCGCGAGAGGTCGGAGTTGTCCAGCGTGCCTTCGGCTTCGGAGCGGTACGAATAGCTGGCGTTGACGTACGGTTCGAAGCCGCCGTCGGTTTGCCATTTGTATTCACCGTTGATGTTGCCGATCCACTTCGAGGCGCCGACCACGGGCTCGCCGGTGAGATCGCACGTGGCTGGCGCACCGGGTGCCGTGGACACTTCGCCAGGGCATGGGGCGTTTTCGAACGACAGGTAGGTGACGTCGTTGTACGAGCCGTTGACGTTCACGGTCAGGCCGCGCGTCAGCAGCGCGGTGGCTTCGAATTCCACGCCACGGCTGCGCACGCTGCCGGCGTTGGCGAGTACTTGTACGAGGTTGGTGCTGCCGGCCGGTTGATAGAGCGTGGTGGCCTGGTAGCCGTGGATGCCGGTCCAGAACAGGTTGGCGTTCAGCAACAGTCGGCGGTCCAGCAATGTGCTTTTGAAGCCCAACTCGGCATCGTTGGCGCGCTCAGGGCCGACCAGCAAGGAGTCAGCGCCAGCCGTTGGCGCGCTGGCGACAGCCAGGTTCACGCCGCCGGATTTCTCGCCATGGGACAGGCTGGCGTAGCCCAACACTTCGTCGCTGAATTTGTAGCTCAGGCTCAACAGCCCCGATGGCGACGCGTTGTGCAGGCTCAGGTCGCCAGAGTCGTAGGCGCCCAATTGACGGTTGCGCACGGTCAGCCCGGCACCCGTAACAGGCGCCCCGCCCTCTGACGCGAAACGTTCGACCTTGGCTTGTTTCTCTTCATAGGTGCCGCGTAACCCGGCGGTGAAGTCCAGGCGGTCGGTGAGGTGGAAGGTGCCCTGGCCGAACAGCGCGTAGCTGTCGGTAACCACTTTGCCGTTGGCTTTGGTCGACACGTTATTCAGCGCGCCCAAGCTGTTCTGCGGGCTTGGTAGCAGGAAACGGTCGGCGTCGGGGCCGTAGTCGGTGAAGGTTTTGTTGCCCAGGTTCGAATTGAAAACGTAGGCACCGACCACGTAATCGAAGAAGCCGCCGGTGGGCGATGCCAGGCGAAATTCCTGAGAGAACTGGCGGTCGTGAACTTCCACGCCGGTGTTGTTGATGGCCGACACGTCGAGGCTTTCGTCGTTGGCCGGGGTGAAATGCCAATAGCGGTAGGCACTGACCGAGGTGAGCGTGTAGCCGCCATTGAGGTTCCAGTTCGCCTCTACCGAACTGCCGCCCTGGTGCACGCTAACGTTTTGCCGACCATTGATATTCACCACCTGGCGATCACGGTCGTACACCGGCGAGGCGCCGACCAGCGCCGCACGGCTGCGGTACAGCGCCGGCGCGCCGTAGACGACCATGGTGCCGGTGCTGGAATCCTCCTCGTTGTAGTCGTTGATCCAGCGCAGGCTGAAATCGTCGTTGGGCTGGAACAACAACTGCCCGCGCACGCCCTGGCGCTCGCCGCCGTTGAGGTCGTCGCCGTTATAAATGTTGTGGGTGTAACCGTCGTCGCGGGTGCGGTAGGCCGACAGGCGCCCGGCCAGGGTGTCGGTCAGGCCGCCGGATACGGTGCCCTTGCCTTGGAAATAGCCGTTCTCGCCGCCCGACACTTCCACCGTGCGCTCGGGGCTGAAGGTGGGTTTTTTCGTGCTGATATTGAGCACGCCGGCCGTGGTGTTCTTGCCAAACAACGTGCCTTGCGGGCCGCGCAGCAGTTCGATTTGTTCGATGTCGAGCATGTCGAACACGGCCATGCCGGGGCGGCCCAGGTAGACGTTGTCGAGGTAAATGCCGGCGCTGCCTTCCAGGCCGTCACTGGCCGGGTTATTGCCGATGCCGCGCACCGCCACGCTGGATTGGCGCGCATGAATAAAGGCGACGTTGACGCTGGGCAGCACTTGCTGCAAATCCTGCACGCGGTAGATGCGCTGGGTTTCCAGAGTCGCGCCGCTGAGGGTGGTGATCGGTGTGGGCACGTCTTGCGCGTCTTCTTCGCGGCGTCGGGCGGTGACGGTGACTTTCTGCAGGGCCGTATCGCTTTTTGCGGTTTTGCCGGCAGTCGCCGTGGCAGCGGCGCCCTCCTCGCTGGCGGCGGTATCGACGGTTTCGCTGGCCCAGGCACCGGCACTGCTCAGGGCCAACATCAGGGTCAGGGCATAGTCCGGCGTGGCCAAGCGGCTCAGGTTCAGGGGCCGCGCCAGGCGCTGGGTAAACGGGTGACGGGTCGAACGCATCGTGTACATCCTTATTTGCTCGTTTGCCCGAATAGCGGGCAAAACGATCCCCCACCGCGCAATCGCGGTGCTCGAAAAATTGGCTGGGTTAACGGGGCGAGTACGTGGGGCGCGAAGCCTACGTCTGCCGGTTTTTCAGGCCTGGCAACACATGCACAGGCGAGCGGCGCGGTCGTCGCGGGCTAGACGCGAACGGTGATAAAGCGAATTGCAGTGCTGTGTGGCCATGCGGCTCCCCTTGTGCGTCGCCATATTCATATTCGTTTATGTTCTAACCAATACAAACATGCTTTGTTGACGGAATAAGAGCCTGCATTTAAAACCAGCACCCATACAGCAGCAAATGCCTTCGACTTATTTTTTCGATGCCAGGAAAGCATATGGATCTCAGACAACTGCGCTATTTCATAGCCCTACTGGAGCACCGCAGTTTCGTGCGCGCAGCCGATGCCATCGGCATTACGCAGCCGGCGTTCAGCCGCAGCATTCAAGGCTTGGAACAGGAATTCGGCTGCGCCCTGGTGGACCGTGGCAACAAAGACCTGCGCCCCACGCCCGAGGGCCAGGTGGTGTTGCAACACGCGCTGCGCCTGGTGCAAGGCGCCGCCAACCTGAGCAGTGAAATTGAGCAGATGACCAAGCTCGACGCCGGCGATTTGCGCTTCGGCTGCGGCCCGGCGCCGGCCGTGCAGTTGGTGCCGTCGGCGGTGGCGCGGTTTCTTCAGCTCTACCCGCGCGTGAACCTGGGTTTCGAAGTGGATAACTGGGAAAAGCTGGGGCGCAGCCTGGCCCGCGATGAAATCGAGTTTTTCATCGCCGACATCACCCAGTTTGAAGCCGACCCGAATTTCCAGACGCAAGCCATCACGCCGCGCCGGGGCATGTTCTTTTGCCGGCCGGGGCATCCGTTGCTGGCCAAGGAAAGCCTGTCGACCAATGACATGTTCGACTACCCGCTGGCGGCGCCGAAAATTCCCGCTGGCGCGCGCAAATTCATCGCCAACCTGAGCGGGCGCAGTGACTTCGCCCCCAGTGTGACCTGCGAGCATATTCCGGCGCTGGTGCAGATCGTGCGGCACACCGATGCCATCGGCATTGGCACCGAGGAAGCGTTCCATCAGGAGTTGCAACGGGGCGAACTGCTGCCCCTGTATTGGCGCAACCTGCCGACCGATATCGACAGCCTGCAAGCACGCTGCGGCGTGGTCAGCCGCGCCGGTTATCGGCTTTCAGCAGCGGCGCGGGCAATGATCGCCATGCTGGTGGACGTTGACGCCGAGCTGGGCCAGGCGCCGCGTTTTCAGGCAAACGCCTGCGCGTGAGGACTGGCGGTAATGGCATCGACAGCGCCGACGGCGCCGCTGAAAGTGTGCAGGTCGATTTCGCGAACCAGGTACTCGCGGATCAAGCCGCCCAGCACTTGCAGCGGCGGTTGGCACAGGTAGGCGTTCAAGGCATCGGTGGACTGCCAGGTGCCTTGCAGCAGCCACAGTTGTTGATCGGTGAGTGAACGTTGCAGCGAATACGCCAGGCAGCCAGGCTGGCCGCGCGACTGGCTGACCAACTGTTGCAAGCGGCCTTCCAGCTCGGTGCGGGCGCGTGGGGTTTCACTGGCTTTGATAAATACCAACGTGCTGACTTGCTCAGACATGAGTCGTTCTCCTTGAAAGTCAGAAACAGAAGCGCGGGACGCTGGCCGGGCGGCCTTGCGTGATTTCCACGCTTGCCAGATTACGCAGTGGCGCGCCGGGGAGTTATCCGTTTCCTGCTTTCGTTTTGCCTAATCCTGCAAATGTCTGTCGAGCACTGAGCCGCGCTTGCGCAGGCTAAGGCCATGGGGATTACGGCGTTTATCCAATCCTGTCTTATGCTTGCCTAATCCTGCTCAAACACGCCGCGGACGCTAGGCAAACGGCGCTCGCGTGCGCAAGCTGCGCGGCAGGATCGAATCACCCTCGATTCAGGTGCTTGTTTATTGAAGGAGGCCCGTATGGAAACCGAAGTCCAGCAACGCCAACACGAATTGGCGACGTTGATTCAACGCTTCACGCCTGCGCAAGGCCCCTTTCAAACCGCCATCGGGCCGCTGAGCCTGATTCGCATCGACGAGCCCACGCCCATGGCGCGCGGCGTGCACAAACCGGCGTTGTGTATCATTGCCCAGGGCCGCAAAGAAGTGACCCTGGCGGGCGAAAGTTTTGTGTATGACGCGCTGAATTTTCTGGTGGTGTCGGTCACCTTGCCGATCACCGGACGCGTCACCGAAGCCTGCCCGGACAAGCCTTACCTGTGTTTGCGCCTGGACCTCGACCCGGCCGAGATCACCCGCATGATCACCGACGCCGGCCCCGTGGGCTTGCCGGCGCGCCCTGCCAGCCGGGGCATGTATGTCGACCGCATCGACGCCTCGTTGCTCGACACCGTGCTGCGCCTGACCCGCTTGCTGGACACGCCACGGGACATCGCCATGTTGGCGCCCCTGGCCCTGCGGGAAATTTACTACCGCTTGCTGCGCAGTCCGCAAGGCCAGCAATTGATTGAAATCGCAATGGCCGACAGCCAATCCCACCGTATTACCCGCGCCGTCGAATGGCTGAACTGCAACTTCGACCAGCCGCTGCGCATTGAAGACCTGGCGCGCGTGGCCAACCTCAGCGTCTCGGCCCTGCACCATCGCTTCAAAGCCGTCACGGCCATGAGCCCGCTGCAATACCAGAAGCAACTGCGCTTGCAGGAAGCGCAGCGCCTGATGATGAGCGAAGGCTTGGAGGTGGCGGCGGCCGGTTACCGTGTCGGCTATGAAAGCCCGTCGCAGTTCAGCCGCGAATACCGCCGCCTGTTCGGCGCGCCGCCGTTGAAAGACCTGGCGCGTCTGAAAAACATCGCCTAGCTACGGCGCCACTGGCGGTGTGTACTGCAAGGTGGTGCCCAGCGCCCAGAGCAGAAACAGCACCAACGGCGTGTGCACCAGCAATTGCACAAACGAGAAGCCGATCAGGTCACGCGCGCGCAGGCCCAACACGCCCAGCAGCGGCAACATATAGAACGGGTTGATCAGATTCGGCAGCGCCTCGGCGGCGTTGTAAATCTGCACCGCCCAGCCGCGGTGGTATTGCAGATCGTTGGCCACTTGCATCACGTACGGCGCCTCGATAATCCACTTGCCGCCGCCCGAAGGAATAAAGAAACCCAGCACTGCGGAGTAGGTGCCCATCAGCAGCGCGTAGGTGTCGTGCGAGGCAATCTGCACAAAGAAGGTGGAAATGTGGTGCGCCACCGTCTGGCCGTCGCTGCCGTTGACGGTGGTCATCAGCGCGGCGATGGAGCCGTACAGCGGGAACTGAATCAGCACGCCCGTGGTGGTCGGCACCGCGCGCGCCACGGCATCAAGAAAACTGCGCGGCCGCCAATGCAGCAACGCACCGACCATCAGGAACAGCAGGTTGTACGTGTTCAAGCCAGAGATGGCGACGATGGCGGGCTTGCTGGCGAATTCTTGTGCCAGCCAACCGGCGGCCAACAGCACCAGCAGAATAATCAGCAACGGGCTGTGCTCCAGCCACTCGCCGGGGCGGCTTGGCTTCTCCAGCTTGGCGACCGTGAAGCTGGGGTCGATGCCGCACGCTTTGGCATCCCGCGCACTGGTGGCGCTGGGCGCGGTGACGTAAGCGATCACCAGTGACACCACCACCAGCGCCAGCAACAACACGCCGGACTGCCAGAGAAAAATGGTTTCGGTAAACGGAATGACGCCGGTGATCGCCAGAATGGAAGGCGGCAAGCTGGTGGGGTTGGCTTGCAATTGCGCCGCTGACGACGACAGCCCCAACGCCCACACCGCGCCCAACCCCAAATAGGCCGCCGCGCCGGCTGCGCGGTAGTCCATGTGCAATTCTTCGCGACGCGCCAGCGCACGCACCAGCAAGCCGCCGAACACCAGGCTCAGGCCCCAATTGAGCAACGAGGCGGCCATGGAAATCAGCGCCACCCAGGCCACCGCCGAACGCCCGTTTTTCGGCACGCGGGCCAGCACGTCGATCAACCGCGATGCCGGCCCGGAACTGGCCACCACATAGCCACCGATGACCACAAAGGCCATCTGCATGGTGAACGGAATCAAACTCCAGAACCCATCGCCAAACGCTTTCGCCGCCTGTGCCGGCGGCGCGCCCAGGGCCAACACCGCCACGGTAACCAATAGCACCGCCAGGGTGGCGAACACCCAGGAATCCGGGAACCAGCGCTCCGCCCAATTGGAACAGCGCATGGCGAAACGGGCGTAGCGGCTTTCTTCGACTTGAGTATTCACGGCGAACCTCATGTTTGTTGTTTTGGTGGCTGGTTATTGGGTGCCTGTGCGGGCGCGATGCTTTTCCCGCCAGATGCTCTAGGCCGCACAGTGTGGTAGTTCCACGCCGCTGCGTTTAGTTCCACCTGTATGCGTGCGCGCGGGTTTTCTGGCACGCTGGCGCCCTCCTCTGCAGCAAGGCCCACGCCCATGAAAGACGCCGACAACCTCAAGGACTACAAGCAGGTACGCCAACTGGCGATCCGTTCGTTGTTCGAGATCGTTGAGCAGTCGAGCGAGGGCACGGTGATTGTCGATAAAGAGGCGCGCATCGTCTGGATGAACGAGCGCTACGCGCGCCGCTACGGCCAGCCGAATGCCAAAGCGGCGGTCGGCCAGGAAGTGGAAAAAGTCATTCCCGGCAGCCTGATGCGCCAGGTGGCGGAAACCGGCGAGCCGATTTTGTTGGACATGCTCGACACGCCGAACGGCCCGTTGGTGGTGATGCGTTTGCCGATTCACGATGCGGCGGGCAAGGTAATCGGCGCCATTGGTTTCGCCCTGTTCGACCAACTCACCCGCCTGGCGCCGCTGGTCACGCGCTTCACCCAGATTCAGAAAGAACTCGCCTCGACCCGCTCACTGCTGCAAGCGCGGCAGGCGAAGTACAGCTTCTCGAACTTCATCGGCACCAGCGCCCGCAGCCTGGAAGTGAAGCGCCATGCACGGCGGGCAGCCGGCAGCGAAAGTCCGGTGCTGCTGCTGGGCGAAACCGGCACCGGCAAGGAACTGCTCGCCCATGCCATTCACAGCGCCAGCGCGCGGGCTTACAAACCCTTTGTCAGCGTTAACTGCGCGGCCATTCCTGAGACGCTACTGGAAGCGGAATTCTTCGGCACCGCCCCTGGGGCCTTCACCGGCGCCGACCGCAAAGGCCGCTCCGGCAAGTTGCAACTGGCTGAAGGCGGCACGCTGTTTCTCGACGAAATCGGCGACATGCCGTTGGCGCTGCAGAGCAAACTGCTGCGGGTGTTGCAGGAGAAAGAATACGAACCGGTGGGCTCGAACCAGATGTTGCGCAGCGACATCCGCCTGATCGCCGCCACCTCGTTGGACTTGGAAACCGCCGTGGCCGACGGCCGCTTTCGGGCTGACTTGTACTACCGCCTGAACGTGCTGCCGATTCAGGTGCCCGCCTTGCGCGAACGGCTGGATGATTTGCCGGCGCTGTGCGATGCGATTCTCGATGAGCTGCTGTTGCGCGACGGGCGCGGGCATTACGAACTGAGCGCTGACGCGCTGGGATTGCTGGCCAGCCATGCGTGGCCCGGCAATATTCGCGAACTGCGCAACGTGCTGGAGCGGGCGGCGTTGTTGAGTGATGAGCCGCTGCTGACGGCTGCGGCGTTGCGCACGGCGATTGGGCGGTTTAGTCCGGTGCCGGCTGCCCATTCAGCGCCGCGGGCATTGGGCGAGCAGGATTTCTACCGCGCCCGTGCGGCGTTTGAGCGCGAGTTGATAGAACAGAGCCTGGCCGCGCATAACGGCAACGTGATTGAAGCGGCCAAGCGACTGGGGCTGGGGCGGTCGACGTTGTACAAGAAGATGGTGGCGTTGGGGATTGGCGGGAATTAACGCAGATAGGCTCCCCTCTCCCGCTTGCGGGAGAGGGGCTGGGGGAGAGGGCTGCGGCGAACGCTGATGCAGTTCCTTGTTCGGCAACCACGTTGGGCCTGCCCCCTCACCCCAGCCCTCTCCCCGGAGGGGCGAGGGAGCGGATTGCGTAAGCCTTTAAAACGTCAAACCTTCAACAACCGATCGCGCAATTTCTGTATCTCGTCGCGCATCTGCGCTGCCGCTTCGAATTCCAGATCCCGTGCCAGTTGGTACATCTTCTCCTCCAACTGACGAATCCGTTTGTTGATTTCACTCGGCGAACGCAACTCGGCTTCATAACGCGCGCTTTCTTCAGCGGCCTTGGCCATGCCTTTGCGTTTGTTGCTGCGCGAACCCGGCACCACGGCGCCTTCGAGGATGTCTTGCACGTCCTTTTTCACGCCTTTGGGGGTGATGCCGTTGGCCAGGTTGAAGGCGATCTGCTTGTCCCGGCGCCGTTCGGTTTCGCCAATGGCGCGTTCCATGGAACCGGTCATGCGGTCGGCGTACAGAATGGCGCGGCCGTTGAGGTTACGGGCGGCGCGGCCGATGGTCTGGATCAGGGAGCGCTCGGAGCGCAGGAAGCCTTCTTTGTCGGCGTCCAGAATCGCTACCAGCGACACCTCGGGCATGTCCAACCCTTCACGCAGCAGGTTGATGCCCACCAGCACGTCGAACGCACCAATGCGCAGGTCACGGATGATTTCCACCCGCTCGACGGTGTCGATGTCCGAGTGCAGGTAACGCACCCGCACGCCGTGGTCGGAGAGGTAGTCGGTGAGGTCTTCGGCCATGCGTTTGGTCAGGGTGGTGACCAGCACGCGCTCGTCGATGGCGCTGCGTTTTTTAATTTCCGAGAGCAGATCGTCCACTTGCGTGGTGGCCGGGCGCACTTCGATTTGCGGATCGACCAGGCCGGTTGGGCGCACCACCTGTTCGATCACGCGGCCGGCGTGCTCGGCTTCGTAAGGGCCGGGCGTAGCGGAAACGAAGATGGTCTGCGGGCTGATGGTTTCCCACTCGTCAAAGCGCATCGGTCGGTTGTCCAGCGCCGACGGCAGGCGGAAACCGTATTCCACCAGGGTTTCCTTGCGCGAACGGTCGCCTTTGTACATGGCGCCCACCTGCGGCACGCTGACGTGGGACTCGTCGATCACCAGCAAGGCGTTGGCCGGCAGGTAGTCGAACAAGGTCGGCGGCGCCTCGCCTGAGCCGCGACCGGAGAGGTAGCGTGAGTAGTTTTCGATGCCGTTGCAGTAGCCCAGTTCGATGATCATTTCGATATCGAAGCGGGTGCGCTGTTCCAGGCGCTGCGCTTCCACCAGTTTGTTGTTGGCGCGCAGGTAGTCGAGCCGCTCTTTGAGCTCGACCTTGATGTTTTCCACGGCGCTCAGCAGGTTTTCCCGTGGCGTGACGTAGTGGCTTTTCGGGTACAGGGTGTAACGCGGCAACTTGCGCAGCACTTCGCCGGTGAGCGGGTCGAACGAGGCGATGTTTTCGATTTCTTCGTCGAACAGCTCAATGCGGATGGCTTCCAGGTCCGATTCCGCCGGGAAGATGTCGATCACATCGCCGCGCACGCGAAAGGTGGCGCGGGCGAAGTCGATGTCGTTGCGGGTGTATTGCAGGTCGGCGAGACGGCGCAGCAGTTCGCGCTGGTCCATGCGGTCGCCACGGTCCAGGTGCAGGACCATTTTCAGGTACGACTGCGGATCACCCAGGCCATAAATGCACGACACCGTGGTAACGATGATGGCGTCCGAGCGCTCCAGCAGCGCTTTGGTGGCGGACAGGCGCATCTGCTCGATGTGGTCGTTGATCGAGGCGTCTTTCTCGATAAAGGTGTCCGAAGACGGCACATACGCTTCGGGCTGGTAGTAGTCGTAGTAGGAGACGAAGTACTCGACCGAGTTGTTCGGGAAGAAGCTCTTGAACTCGCCGTACAACTGCGCGGCCAGGGTTTTGTTCGGCGCCAGCACCAGCGTCGGGCGCTGCACCTGGGCAATCACGTTGGCGATGCTGAAGGTCTTGCCCGAACCCGTTACGCCCAGCAGCGTTTGATGGGAAAGCCCGGCTTCCAGGCCTTCCACCATTTGTCGAATCGCTTCTGGCTGATCGCCAGCCGGTTGAAAACGGGTCACTAATTGAAACTGCGACATTACCTACCTCGACAAAAGGCTGTGACGCAGCGAAAAACCCTACGTCATACCTGGCGAAATGCGTGTGACGTTATCGCCCCACGCAACCTTGGCCGCTATACTAGCGGCCCACTTGCGCAACCCCTAGCACCGGGGTTGTTTTGGTTTACCACCCTCTTCTTCGAGCTCCCGCATCATGAGTTTGTTCTCTGCCGTCGAAATGGCTCCGCGTGACCCTATCCTTGGTCTCAATGAAGCATTCAACGCCGACACCCGCACCACCAAGGTAAACCTTGGCGTGGGTGTGTACTGCAACGAAGAGGGCCGCATTCCGTTGTTGCGTGCCGTGGCCCAGGCTGAACAGGCGCGTATTGCGGCACACGCACCGCGCGGCTACCTGCCGATCGAAGGCATCGCTGCCTACGACCAGGCCGTGCAAACCCTGATTTTCGGCGCCGACTCGGCGCTGCTCGCCGAAGGCCGTGTGGTCACTACTCAAGCATTGGGCGGCACCGGTGCGCTGAAAATCGGCGCCGATTTCATCAAGCGTCTGCTGCCAAACGCCGTGGTCGCCATCAGCGACCCGAGCTGGGAAAACCACCGCGCGCTGTTCGAATCCGCTGGCTTCCCGGTCCAGAACTACCGCTACTACGACGCCAGCACCCATGGCGTGAACCGTGCCGGTCTGCTCGAAGACCTCAAAGCCCTGCCCGCCCGTTCCGTGGTGGTGCTGCACGCTTGCTGCCACAACCCGACCGGTGTTGATCTGGGCACTGACGATTGGCTGAGCATTCTCGACGTGTTGAAAGAGCGCGAGCACGTGCCCTTCCTCGACATCGCCTACCAGGGTTTCGGCGATGGCATTGAAGAAGACGCCGCCGCCGTTCGCCTGTTCGCTAAATCGGGGCTGACCTTCTTCGTTTCAAGCTCGTTCTCCAAATCGTTCTCGCTGTACGGCGAGCGTGTAGGCGCGTTGTCGATCGTCACCGAGTCGAAAGAGCAAGCTGCCAAGGTGCTGTCACAGGTTAAACGCGTCATCCGCACCAACTACTCCAACCCGCCAACCCACGGCGCCACCGTGGTTGCTTCCGTGCTCAACAGCCCGGAACTGCGCGCGTTGTGGGAAGAAGAACTGGGCGAAATGCGCAGCCGTATTCGCGACATGCGCGTGGCGATGGTCGAGCAACTGGCCGCCCTCGGCGCCAAGCGCGACTTCAGCTTCGTGGCACAGCAACGCGGCATGTTCAGCTACTCCGGTCTTACCGCCGAACAAGTTGAACGCCTGAAAAGCGAATTCGGCATTTACGCCGTGAGCACCGGCCGCATTTGCGTGGCAGCGTTGAACAAAAGCAACCTCAACGCCGTGACCCAGGCCATCGCCGCCGTCCTCTGAAAAACCACCAAGGGAAGCTTGCGCAGGCTTGACTTCCCTTTTTGAATCAGTAGGATACGCACCGTTGCCGCAAGGCAGCTGTTCCGCGATAGCTCAGTTGGTAGAGCAAATGACTGTTAATCATTGGGTCCCTGGTTCGAGTCCAGGTCGTGGAGCCAAATTACAGTTTCAGGCTGTCTCGATAAGTCTACGAAACGACCTGAAAAGCCCGCCTTGTGCGGGCTTTCTTGTTTCTAGCTGACTACCTCTGTTTACGCCTATATCTTCCCACCGTGTATGCCAGCTTGTATGCTGCGATAAAAATCGAACCCGAGGCATACACGGCGTGAAGCGTAGCGAAATTAAGCGGCGTCCATTGGCCGACACCACCCTGGCGGGACTTGATCCAGAAAGCGCTGCCTACAGAGAGCACGACGGTCAGGGTTTGTATTTTCGCGTGAAGCCAAACAGAGGGAAATCCTGGGAGCTTCGCTATAAGAAGCCGGATGGAAAGTGGTCATGGCTCGGGCTGGGTAGTTACCCTGAGGTGAACGGAGCTGCCGCCAGGTCTAAGGCTGCAGAGCTCCGTGCAGATGCTGCGGCCGGGATAAATCCGTTAACAGCCAAGCATGCTCGGAAAGCAGCCGTGATCGAAGCCGCCAACAACACCTTTGAATCACTGGCCCGCGAGTGGATTGAAATTCGCCGCCCAGGATGGGCTGCCAGTACAACCAAGCGCACTGTTGGCGGCCTGGAGCTCCATGTCTTTCCAGTGTTCGGGAAGCGTGTCTACACCGAAATACTGCCCATAGAGTGGATGGAGTTTCTTCAGGGAATGGAGAAGCTGGGCATCATCGAGCAGATGAGTCGTGTTCGGCGTTCCTGCAAAGAAATTTATGATCTTGCCCGAGTGACAGGGCGTGCCGTCCACAATCCGCTTGAAGGATTGAGCCGTTTTCTCAAGTCCAAGGCCGCTGAGAATCACCCGCACGTCACAAGCAAAGATTTACCGAATCTCCTGCGCGCTATAAGCGCATACCCGCATGCTCACGACGTTCGCTTAGGGCTACGCCTTTTGATGCTGACCGGAGTTCGGCCGAGCGAACTGAGGGAGGCATCGTGGGACGAGCTCGACCGACAAGCCGGCACCTGGGTAATTCCTGCAAACCGAATGAAAAAGCGTCGAACACATACAGTCCCGCTCTCCTCCCAGGCGCTAGCCGCGCTTGAGCAGCTATTCACCATCACAGGCGCGTACCCCTTACTTTTCCCCGGCAGAAACGACCGAACAAAACCAAGAAGTAACATGGCGTTCAACATGGCCCTTCGCCGGATGGGCTACGGGGGCCTGCAAACTGGCCATGGCTTCCGCCACATCGCGTCCACAACGCTACGAGAAAACGGCTTCGCCAAGGATCACGTCGAGGCCCAGCTATCCCACCTGGAGGAGGGTGTTGCGGGTGTCTACAACAAGGCGATCTATTTGGAGCAGCGTCGCACCATGATGCAGTGGTATGCCGATCACCTTGACGGACTTGAGAAAGGAACTACGTCGACGCTAAAGCCAGGTGCAGCATGAGCTTCTCAACCGACACCATCAAAAATTGCGGTGTTCTTTGCGTTCCTCGTGTTCCAAAAGGTGAAAACGCGAGTAGAAACGGGAGCTTCAGCATAGGAACACCATTCAAATCAGAACGGAACACGGGGCGTTTTGAACGCCCTTCGTGTTCTTCCGCAAAGGATCTGCGAGGCAATAAAATGCAAACTTTCGCGAGACTGATGGCAGCTTGGTGGGGCTCGGGGGTATGAAAGGTAAACGAACCTCAGAAGGAGTGTCCGTGGACTTGGAAAGCCTTCGGGGTCTAATTTACGCAATTGAGGGTCACTGGGATGCCCTTTGCGGCGAGCAACCTGACGAGGAAATTCGGCGAGAGTGGTTAAGCAATCCGAAGTTTGTCAGCCCCGCTCGACACATTGTTGATGCGTTATGGCCGCTTTATGCATCCGGTCGCGCGGAAGCTAACGAGGGATTTGACGCGAAGAGCGCGGCCATTAGCTCAGCATTTGTCAGTGCTTATCGGGCGTGCAGAGAGCCGCTGACGGAGGGCGAACTGATGAAGCTTGGGTGGGATTTGGCCGCTTTAGTCGCACTAGATCTTCAACCAATCAAGGAGGCGCTTAGCCAGGCCAGAAAAGCTGGCGGGGATGCGGCTGGCCGTGCGGCCCGTGAAGAGTCCGGCGTGCGAGCAGAAGATACATGTAGGGCGGCGCGCCGGATAAAGGCCGGGCGGGAGGCTGAAAATAGGAAGGTTTCAGACGCACAGCTCGTTGGTCTGTTGGTCGCTCAAGGTTTAGGCAGCGCGCCGACAATTCGAAGCCATTTGAGAACACAGGGGTTATACCCCGCTCCGAAAGAAAAAAAGAAAGCCGGGTAAGCCCGCTTTTTTCCTGCTCCGTAGTGTTTGTCTTGTCTCAATCAGGATACAGGACGCCACTTATGGACACTGCAAGCCATCGCGACAGCATTGCTCTGCCGCTATCCCCTTCCGATCTACTCACGCCAGACCAGGTTGCCGCAACTCTGGGGCTTTCTCACCGCACCTTAGCGGCCTGGAGAAGCTCCAAGCGAAGCCCTATTCCTTACGTAAAAGTGGGCAGTCGCGTGCGCTATCGCCGGCAGGACGTGACAGCCTGGCTGGAAAACCAAACCCATCGCCACAGCGAAGCGTAAGGAGCGAACATGACTCAGCTCAACCGCTCCATTAGCCCTGTTGGCCAGCTCGATCCGGCTACCACATTGATTCGAATAACTGAAGTGGTAGCGATTGTTGGCCTGGCACGTCCCACTATCTACAAGCTGATGCGCCAACCAGATAGCGCCTTCCCATTGCCCGTTAAATTGAGCGATAGCGCGGCGCGCGGAGCTCCGGTGGCCTGGGTCTTGGGTGAAGTTCAGGAGTGGGTGCGGGCGCGCATCGCGATGCGCGGGGGGCGTGCGGCGTGAATCCGATCTTTCTCCCACATACAGCTCTTGATTACCTCGATGCGTTTATGCCCGAGGAAACCGGCAAGAGCAGCGGGCGACTGCGCCAATTGCGCGACATGGCAATTGCGGATGGCGCTCAGGTGCTTCTTTTGGTTTGGCCGAGCTTGGATTGGGTGTTGTTGGCCGTCGAAGTGCCGGCAGGCGTAGTTGTCAAAGACGCCTCCCAACTAATTCCCAACCTGATGGCCAACCCTCTAGCCCTGACCCAGATGCAGCGGCAGTCCATGGAAGGCCAGCACCTTAGCTGGCTTCAACTCGAACGCCCAAGTACCACAGTGACCCACTAATAAAAACGCCCCTGGCGGCAACCGGGGGCGTTAAAGGTGAATCCAATATGTGCATTAAATTTATTCCCACGCGGCCGACCTTGCAACCCCATTGCCGGCCTGGTTCGCTTGCCGTTTACACAGAGCGGCGTTATTCTTTTCCCGTCGCTGCAAATTCAGCGACCGACCTTGGCCGGTCGAACATCTCTAGGCGCACAAGCGCCCACCATCCGAAAGCAGGCGCTTTTTTTGTGTCCGCTTTTTCGTGTTATGGCGGCTGTGCGTGGGACACCTTCGGGTGTGCCGGGTGCCTAGAGTCCCGGTCGGCCAACCCGCGTACAGCTGCCACCCCAATTCGCTTGGTCGCGAACGGTGACAGCTCCTCAACTCTAGGAGCCGTACCCATGAAACATCTGCACGCCCTCAATCCGTCCCGCCTCCGAGCGGCTGCGCATCGCCGCATGGCGTTCGCTGCTCTCCATGCAGAGTCATCTGCGTCAGTCCGTCTCTCTCGCTATAAGCACCACATGGGCAAAGCTCGCGCCTTAGAAGCGCAGGAGGTGACCCATGGCTAATCAACTGAACCGTTGGGACCTTACAGATATTCGCCAGCGCGCTGATGGAATGGCCGCAGCTGGCGTAGGACTTGAGCGTATCGGGCTCATGCTTAGCGAGGCCGAGTTAAACGACGGCGAACGCCGCGGATTAACTCACGCGGTGATAGCTCTCGGGGATTACGTACGTCGCTCAGGCCACGCAATTTATGCGGAGATCGAAACGATTGAAGGGGGTGCCAAATGAGCCGCCGGGGCGCCGTAACCAATCCAGTCGAATTCTGTGGTGTACCGACAGGTAGGCTGTTCTCCGTAAAAGCAGGCACACCAGTCAATTCTGCGCTGGAGCAAGCCTCCAACTTGCTCGCTTGCGTTGACAGTTTGGTTTCCCAAATCGGAGCTGAGGGTATCCGGGGGTCTGAGATATTCGCTATTCAATACCTCGCCGAGATGGCTAAGGCGCTAGTCGATGCCAGCACCGTATATGAGTCGGAGGGTGGCCGATGACAACTTCCCACCATGACAAACCAAAATATCCAAGCTTTGCAGAAGTGAAGCGCGCCGCGCTAAATGCTATCGACCGAGTTCTATCGCGCTGGCTGCCCGGCGGTAAGCGCGTGGACGGCGGTAAAGAGTACACCGCCACCAATCCGACCCGGGCCGACAAACATGCAGGGTCGCTGAAGGTGAATCTGGCAAAGGGCACCTGGTGCGACTTTGCCAATGGTGACAAGGGCGGCGATCTAATCGACCTCGTGCGATACCTTGATGGAGTTAGCGAGATACAGGCCTGTAACAAGCTCGCCGACTTCCTGAGCGTGACAGCAGGTAACGCAAATGCAGGGCCTATTGGCCCTCCGCAAAAACAGCCGGAATGGCGCCCCGTACTTCCCATTCCAGAGAGCGTAATGGGGAAAGTGCCTCACAGGCACCGCCAGAACGGCAAACCGTCGAAGGTGTGGATTTACCGTGACGCCAGCGGTGCGGCCTTAATGGTTCTGTATCGTTTCGATTTGGGGGCGGATTCGGCGGGTGTGATTCGAAAAGCCTTTGCGCCGCTTACCTGGTGCGAGGGTGTCGATGGCGCTTTGTCTTGGCGATGGCAAGGTCTACCGGAAGCAAGGCCGTTACTACGGCTTGACCAGCTGGCTGGCCGGCCTGCTGCACCGGTCGTTGTTTGTGAGGGAGAAAAAGCGGCGGACGCTGCCGGCGAACTAATGCCGGGGCGTGTGGCTACTTGCTGGCCGAATGGGACTAACTCTTGGCAAAAGGCCGATTTTACGACACTCATTGGGCGAGACGTCTTGTTGTGGCCGGATAACGACGCTCCCGGCGTTAAGTGCATGGATGTCCTCGCTCATCATCTGCGCCAGATCGGGGTGGCTCACGTTCGAGTTGTAGACTTGAGCGCTTTCTCCCAGCGTCCGAGTTTTGATGGCGACAGCGCTATTTTCTCACCTGGCGGCGAGTGGGGCGAAGGTGACGATGCCGCCGACGCATTGGCCAAGGGCTGGACGTCGGCTCATCTGGCCGAACTGGAGCGTACTGGGAAGCTGTTCGCGCAAGAACCGGCAACGCCCCCGGTCAGGGCCAACCAAAGTGGCGGCAAGCAAGTGCAAGGCGAGAAAGGCTCATGCCTACCGGCCGGTTTCATTTCGAAGCCTGACGGCGTGTATTTTGCCGGCGAGGACGGCGAGGCGCGTAAGGTTTGTTCCTGGCTGGAAATAAAGGCGCGCACCCGAGACGGTAGCGGCGGGAGCTGGGGCCTGCTGGTGGAGTTCGACGACCCGGACGGCGAAAGGAAGCGACTAAACATTCCCGCCCGCGCCATGGCGGGCGACTTCGGCAAGGAAGTGGTCGGCCCGCTCGTTGATATGGGCCTGCGCCTGGCGCCCGTGCGTTCCGCTCGCAATGCTCGTAACGACCTTCAGAGCTACCTTCAGGGCTTCGATAGTGCCGATCGCGCACGCCTCGTCACTCGTCTGGGCTGGCATGGCAGCGCCTACTTGCTCCCGGACCGCCAAGTAGGGCAAAGCATTGAGCATCTGCACTTCTACGATGCTGGCGCCCAGCTTCCGCCGATTGCTCAGGCTGGCACTTTGGAGCAGTGGCAAAAGCAAATAGGAGCGCTGTGCGTGGGAAACCATCGCCTTGCGTTCGTGGTGTGCAGTGCTTTCGCTGGTCCGGTGCTTAACCTCTTGGGGGGTGAGTCTGGAGGCTTCCACCTATATGGCGACAGCTCAGGTGGTAAGACCACTCACCTGCAGGTAGCTGCCTCGGTTTGGGGCGGCCCTCGGCTGGTCCGCTCGTGGAGGTCGACGGATAACGCCCTGGAGTCCATTGCGGCTGCGCATTCCGACGGATTGCTTGTGTTAGACGAGATAGGCATGTGCGATCCACGCATCATCGGCGAGACCGTCTACATGCTTGGCAATGGTGCTGGCAAGGCGCGTGCAAATGATCGAGGTCAAGCAGGCCGGGCCGTGCAGGAGTGGCGCTTGTTGTTCCTTTCCACCGGAGAAAAGACGCTCGCACAGCATATGGCGGAGGCGCACAAGGACCTTAAGGCTGGGATGGAAGTACGACTTCTTGCCGTACCGGCGGACGCTGGTCGCGGCCTGGGTCTATTTGAGGAGCTGCACGGTTTTACCGATGCGGCCGCCCTCTCCGACGCTCTCAAGGCGCGGGTTACTAAGTATTACGGCTCCCCGGCCCTAGCCTTTCTCTCTGCACTATGTGCGCCCGGTAAGTTACAGGGCTACGCATCGATCCTTCGGGGCACCGTAGAACGCTTCATCGCTACAGCTCTACCACCCGGGGCGAGCGGGCAGGCGCAGCGGGCGGCTGGGCGCTTTGGCTTAGTTGCGGCGGCTGGGGAGTTAGCGACCGCCCTTGGGGTAACTGGCTGGCCGGACGGTTTGGCGGAGGATGCAGCTCGCAGCTGTTTAGCGGCGTGGCTGGCAGAACGCGGTGGCTCCGCAAACTTAGAGGGCGATGCGATTGTTAATCGGCTTCGACTGACGGTTGAGCGGTTTGGTGAAAGCAGGTTTACCAGGTGGGAAAACGTTTCGGCGAAGGCGGACGACCACGCCCCTAGAACGAATGACCGGTTGGGTTTTAGGCGAACAATCCAGCACGGATATGGGGACGAGCTCTACACGACAGTGACCTATTACTTTTTGCCCACTGCTTGGCGTGACGAGGTATTCAAAGGACTCAGCCTGCGGGCGGTGAACCGCGAGCTGATAGCTAGGGGGATTCTGGACGCAACGTCTGACGGCCGTGGTGCCCAGGCCATCTCCCTTCCGGGCGTACCTAAATGTCGGGCCTATGTCGTTAGCGGTGCGGCTTTGTTGGGTGCTGAACAAACGGATGAGTCGCACTCTGAGGCGGCCTGAGGCTATCAGGAGTTAATAAATGAATACTCGTTTTCTGTATGCCCGGGCTGTGGAACAAGTTCTACGGTCGAGCGGAGTTTCTAAATCTCAATCCATACGGATTGTAGGAAAGCTGTCCGACAACACGTTGCGAAAAATTTTGCCGTGGCATGCGAATGTTTGGATTTCAATCCAGCTTTTTTGGATTAAAGTAACCGGGTCGGGGCGCCGTATCGGCCCCGTCGCGAAAACTCTTGAAACTGTGTCGGCGCGAGGCCAGACGCAGAATTTAGAGGCCAGTTCCGGAGTGAGTCCGGCGGGACGCGAAAGCAAGCAAAAGCGCTCAAGGCACCGCATTCGCAGTGTCAGCGCGTCCCCAAATCGGAACTGAGGAAATACCATGCATAACGCTATGAGCAACTCTGCTCGCAATTCCCTGCAAACTAAAAATCGCTCTTTTAACGAAGAAGATTTAACGACGGTTTTAAAGTCGCTGGATGATCGAGACAAAGAAATTAGGGAATTCGCCGAGCAGGCCAAAAAAAGCATTCTAGGCGTTCAAGATCGGCTTCTAGAGCTGGAACAGAAAGGTGCTCGGCGCGGCCGTTCGGGTGGTGGTAGTGGTGAAGATGCCGTTGGCAAGATGGCCGACACATTCACCAAATCCACACAGTTCGAAATGCTTAAGTCCGGTGCGCCGACTACTGGTCGAGTGACAGTTGAGGGTGTCGGCATCAAGGCTCTAACAAACTTAGGGCAAGGCGTCACGGGTTCGACTGGCTTTGGCGCTGCACCCCAGCGCCACACCGGCTTGTTCAACGACCCTCGGCGTGACCTCTCCTTGCTGGACTATCTTCCATCGCTTCCGGCAACTTCTAGTTCGTTCGAATATGTCCAGTTGAAGGACTACGACAACAATGCCACCGAGCAGGAAGAAGAAGGCCAACCCAAAGCAGAATCCGGTATTGATACCGAACTTGAAACGGCGAATATCGCGACGGTGGCGCACTGGGTGCGTGCATCTAAACAGGTGCTCGACGATGCCCCTGCTCTTGGCCAGCAGATTGGTGGGCTATTGAACTATGGGTTGCTGGAAAAACTTGAGGCGCGGCTCGTCGCGGGTGTGGGTGGAAAGGGGAAAATCAAAGGCCTGCTTGGATATGCTGTCGCGCACACAGTGGTGGGTGACCTGGCTCCTGTAGATGCTATTGGTCAAGCTGTTACAGCGATGAAAACCAGCGGATGGCAGGCGCGTTTGATTGTGATGAATCCGAACGATTGGTTCGAGATTTCCAGCGAGCGCGACGCAGATGGTCAGTACGTCCTTGGCTCTCCTCGTGACCCGGCGCCGCCTGTTCTCTGGGGTGTTCCGGTGGTAACGAGTGGCTCACTGCCTGCGGGCAAAGTCCTGCTGCTTGACACCACCCAGGTTGCGCTGCTGGATCGTGAGCAGCCCACTTTGATGGCTAGCGCAGAGGATGGCACCAACTTCACCAGTAACCTGGTTACGCTGCTCGCAGAGCTGCGGGCGGGGTTGGCGGTGTTCTCGCTGGGTGCCGTGCGGTCGGTAGATATTACCCCGGCTTCGGGCGGCTAATACCGATACGCGATGCAGAAGAGCCCGCCTCCTAGGCGGGCTTTTTATTGCCCGGCGGAACACGGAACACGACAAAGATGCCCCCCGCAAGGAAGTAGGTCGTATGTGTTCTTACTCCTAACCCTTTGTTATTTATAGACTTATAGCCACAAAGAACACAAAGAACACAAAGAACACAAAGAACACGTAAATAATGCGTGTAGATTAACTACCGCCCCGCTCCCCCGCTTGAAGCGATGCCGTCAGCGGCGAAAGTCTGCCGGGGTCGGATTTGGGAATTCTGCGCCTTTGGGGGTGGGTGGGTCCAAACTCCCGACCCTTAAGGCTCCGAACGACGGGGGGAGCCATGTTTCACGCACGGGGTGATTTGCATGTAGGGGGGGGTCAGCAGAATTAACCGTGTATGCTCCCGTGTATGCCAGATGACAATTCAATTATTTAAATCAAGCTAATTCATATACTTACAGAACAGGTTAGACGAAAGGTCGTGGAGCCAAATTCAAAGCCTCGGTTTAACCGGGGCTTTTTTATGGGTGGTACAAAAGATCAAAAGCATCGCGGCTAAAGCCGCTCCCACAGTAAAAGCACGCTCCTGTGGGAGCGGCTTCAGCCGCGATGCTCTAAGCGGCGCCGCAAGCGATACACCCGCTCATCCATCCGACTTAACCCGCGCTGCAAAAACTTCCAGTTCTCTTCGGCCTGCAAGCCGTTTTCGATGTGCAGCAGCTGCGGCTGCCAATCGCCAAGCAAATTCAGCACCTCTTCATCCGGCACCGAAAACGGCGGGCCGTCCATTTGGCGTTGTTCGTAGTCGAGGCTAACGAGCAGTCCCTGGCAGCCACTCGGCACGATGCGGGTCAGGTGCTGCGCATAGGCTTCGCGCATAGCCGCTGGGAAGGCGATCAAGGCGGCGCGGTCGTACAGGGCGGTGCAGTCGCGCACGTCTTCGGCGGTCAGGGCGAAGATGTCCCCGCACCAGAGTTCAAGGTTGCCGGCCTGATAAATACGAAACGCGCCCTGCTCGCGCACTTGCGGTTGCAGCTGCTGCTCGCTGAAGAAGTCTTGCACCGCCTGCTCGACCAGTTCCACGCCGAGTACCCGCAAGCCCTGCCCCGCCAGCCACATCAGGTCCAGACTTTTGCCACACAGCGGCACCAACACCTGCGCGCCGGCCGCTACGTTCAGCTGCGGCCAGTACTGCTGCAAGTACGGGTTGGCCGTGGCGGCGTGGAAGCCAATCTGGTTGTTTTGCCAGCGTCGTAGCCAGAAGTCGGGCTGCATGGATTGCCTCGCTTTTTCGATCAAAGTGCTCGAAATTTTATACTGGTTTTCGATAGATCCAAGCTCGAAGATGCGCCCATGTTTATCGAGGACTCAACCATGTCGTTGCCCAGTCTGTTTATCTCCCACGGCTCGCCCATGCTCGCGCTGGAGCCCGGCGCCAGCGGGCCGGCGTTGGCACGGCTGGCGGCTGAGTTGCCGCGCCCGAAGGCGATTCTGGTGGTGTCGGCGCACTGGGAAACCAATCAGTTGCTGGTTAATAGCAATCCCCAGCCGGACACCTGGCACGACTTCGGCGGCTTCCCGCCTGAGCTGTATGCCGTGCAGTACCCGGCGCCTGGCGCGCCGGATATCGCCGAAGCCGCCCTGAATTTATTGCTGGCCGCCGACCTGCCGGCCCAGCTGGATGCCACCCGCGTGCTCGACCACGGCGTCTGGGTGCCGCTGTTGTTGATGTACCCCAACGCCGATATTCCGGTGGCGCAGGTATCCATCCCTACCCGCCTCGGCCCAGCGTTTCAGCACAAGGTTGGCCGCGCGCTGGCGAGCTTGCGCGAGCAAGGCGTGCTGCTGATTGGCTCGGGCAGCATCACCCACAATCTGGGCGAACTGAATTGGCGTGCCGGCCCGGAGGTGATCGAGCCGTGGGCTAAAGCGTTTCGCGACTGGATGGTGGAGCGCCTCGCAGCCGACGACGAAGCGGCCCTGCTGGATTACCGCAGCCAGGCGCCGTTTGCGGTGCGCAGTCATCCACGCGACGAACACTTGCTGCCGCTGTACTTCGCCCGTGGCGCCGGCGGTGCGTTCAGCATCGCGCACCAGGGCTTCAGCCTCGGCGCGCTGGGCATGGACATCTACCGCTTCGATTAATCGCCCGGCCATAAAAAAGGTGCGCTCGTGGCGCACCTGGGGGTGAAGCGAACAGCTCTATGGGAAACGCACCCTCGCTTGTGACGGGGGCGCGGTTGGCGGGCGAACCCGCGAACATCACAGCGGCGTCAGCAACTCGCCGCGCTCAGCAAAGGCCTGCAAGTTGGCCAGCACCAATTCTTCCATCTGCAAACGGGTTTCCTCCGTGGCGCTGCCAACATGGGGCAGCAACATGACGTTATCCATCTCCAGCAACGCCGCCGGCACCTTGGGCTCGGCTTCGAACACGTCCAGCCCTGCCCCGCCCAGCGTGCCGTTTTGCAACGCCGTCACCAGCGCCTGCTCGTCAATCACCGAACCCCGGGCGACGTTGATGACGATGCCTTTCGGCCCTAACGCCTCCAGCACCTGTGCGTTGACGATATGGTGCGTCGCCGCCCCGCCTACGCAGGTGAGCACCAGAAAGTCGGCCCAGCGCGCCAACTCCACCAAGCTGGCTTCGTAGGCGTAGGGGCTGTCTTTGAGTGGCGAGCGGTTGTGGTAACGCACGTCCATGTCGAACCCACTGGCGCGCTTGACCACTACTTGGCCGATGCGCCCCAAGCCGACAATACCCAAGCGCTTGCCACTCACCCGACGGGCCAAGGGGAAGTTGCCCTTCAGCCAACCGCCGGCGCGCAAGAAGCGCTCGGACGCGGCGAGTTTGCGCGAGGTGTCGATGATCAGGCCCATGGCCAAATCGGCCACGCAATCGTTGAGTACATGCGGCGTGGTGCTGATGGCGATGCCACGGTCGCGGGCAGCGTCGACAGCAATCGAGTCGTAGCCAACGCCGAAGCTGCAGATGGCTTTCAGGTTGGGCAAGGCCGCAAGCTGCTCAGCGGAGCAGCCGAAGCGGGCCGAAGTGGCGAGCAGTTCGAACTCGGCGCCGTGGCGTTGTAGAAACGCCTTGGGGTCGGCTTGTTGCCACAGCGCGGTGACGTCGAAGCGCTCGGCGAGGTTGTGCTGGAAACGCTCGGTCAGCGGGCCGACCTGGAGAACCTTTTGGGTGGTCATGCGTGCTCCTGGCAGATGTTCTTTTTCAGGAATCGAGGCTGAAGCCTCTCCCACACAGATCGCGTCTCCTGTGGGAGAGGCTTTAGCCTCGATGCTTTAAACCGCCGGCTCTCAGGTAATCGGCGCCGGGTTGAACAGGGTAATGTCGTTGTGCAGTTTGTGCTGCTCGGCCCAGGTTTTTTTCTTGCCGCTGGCGACATCCAGGTAGTAGTGGAACAACTCCCAGCCCAACTCTTCGATACTCGCCCGGCCCGTGGCGATGCGGCCGGCGTCGATGTCGATGAGGTCGGGCCAGCGCTGGGCCAGTTCGGTGCGGGTCGATACCTTTACTACCGGCGCCATGGCCAAGCCGTACGGCGTACCCCGGCCGGTGGTGAACACGTGCAGGTTCATGCCGGCGGCCAATTGCAGCGTGCCGCAGACGAAGTCACTGGCTGGCGTCGCGCAAAAGATCAGGCCTTTTTTCTCGAAGCGCTCGCCTGGGCCAAGCACGCCGTTGATGGCGCTGTTGCCGGATTTGACGATGGAGCCCAAGGACTTCTCAACGATGTTCGACAGCCCGCCTTTCTTGTTGCCCGGCGTGGTGTTGGCGCTGCGGTCGGCTTCGCCTTTGGCCAGGTAGCGGTCGTACCAGTCCATTTCGCGCACCAGTTCTTGCGCCACTTCCTTGGTTTGCGCCCGCGAGGTGAGCAGGTAGATGGCGTCACGCACTTCGGTGACTTCCGAGAACATTACCGTGGCGCCGGCACGCAGCAGCAGGTCGCTGGCGTAGCCCAACGCGGGGTTGGCGGTGATGCCGGAAAAGGCGTCGCTGCCGCCGCATTGCATGCCCAGAATCAGCTCGGAGGCCGGCACGGTTTCGCGGCGGCGCTGGTCGAGTTTTTTCAGGCGCACTTCGGCCAGGTCCATGATCTGTTCGATCATTTCGGTGAAGCCGTGGCTGGAGTCCTGCAGGCGGTAGAGCCACGGTTCGCTGAGGTCTACCGAGGGGTCGTTTTCCTGCATCACCTGCCCGGCTTGCAGCTTTTCACAGCCCAGGCTGATGACCAGCGCTTCGCCGCCCAGGTTGGGGTTGCGCGCCAGGTTGCGCACGGTGCGAATCGGGATGTACGCGTCGGTGGCGGTAATGGCCACGCCGCAGCCGTAGCTGTGGGTCAGCGCCACGACATCGTCGACGTTCGGGTACTTGGGCAGCAGCTCGTCCTTGATGCGTTTCACCGCGTGGTCAAGCACGCCGGTGACGCACTGCACGGTGGTGGTGATGCCGAGAATATTGCGCGTGCCCACGGTGCCATCGGCGTTGCGGTAGCCCTCGAAGGTGTAGCCCTCAAGTGGCGCCGCCTGCGCCGGCACTTCGGTGGACAGCGGCAAGCTGTCCAGAGGCGGCGCGGTGGGCATGCGCAGTTGGTCTTCCTGTACCCAACTGCCACGGGGGATCGGCTTCAAGGCGTAACCGATGGTTTGCCCGTAGCGAATGATGCGCCCGCCTTCGGGAATATCTTCAAGGGTGATCTTATGGCTTTGCGGCACGCGCTCGAGGGTGGTCAGGCCATCGGCGAAGGTGGTGCCTGCTGGCACCCCTTGGTCGTTGACGACGATCACCACGTTATCCAGCTCGTGCAAACGGATGTAGCGCGGCGAGTCGGAATGTTCAATTAACTGCATGACACTCGCTCCTCAGGAGTGGGCTGGTGTGAGTTCTGCGCTGCGTTGAGCGCCGCCGCTGGTAGGCGGCTCTTTGAGTTCAACGCGCTGAATCTTGCCAACGATGACCAGGTAGCTGAACACCGCCAACACGGCATTGGCACCGACGAACACCAGGGCCCATTTGAACGAGCCGGTAGCGGCAATGATGTAGCCGATGACGATGGGCGTGGTGATCGAGGCGATGTTGCCGAAGGTGTTGAACAGGCCACCCGACAAGCCGGCTATCTGTTTCGGCGAGGTGTCGGCCACCACGGCCCAACCCAATGCGCCGATGCCTTTGCCGAAGAACGCCAGGGTCATAAACCCTACCACCATCCAGTCGGCATCGACGTAGTTGCAGAACACCATGGTGGTCGACAAGGTCAGGCCGCAGACGATGGGCAGCTTACGGGCGAAGGTCAGCGAATGGCCTTTGCGCAGCAGGTAGTCGGAGATCAAACCGCCGAGCACGCCACCGATAAAGCCGCAGATGGCCGGCAGGCTGGCGATAAAGCCGGCTTTGAGAATGGTCATGCCGCGTTCCTGCACCAGGTACACCGGGAACCAGGTGAGGAAGAAGTAGGTAATGGCGTTGATGCAGTACTGGCTCAGGTATACGCCGAGCAACATGCGGTTGGTCAGCAGCTGGCGAATGTAGTCCCAGCGCGGGCCATCGTTTTTGCGGGTCTGGTCCATGTCGACCAGGCCGCCGTTGCTTTCGATGTGATCGATTTCCGCCTGGTTGATGCGCGGGTGTTCCTTGGGGTTGTAGATGGTCTTCATCCAGATGCCGGAGAAGATGATGCCCAGCACGCCCATGACCACGAACACGTGCTCCCAGCCCATGGCGTGCACGATCCAGCCCATGATCGGCGCGAACAAGGCGGTGGCGAAGTATTGCGCCGAGTTGAAGATCGCCGAGGCCGTGCCGCGTTCGGCGGTGGGGAACCAGGCCGCCACAATGCGCGCGTTACCAGGGAACGACGGCGCTTCGGCAAAGCCAACCATAAAGCGCAGCACGAACAAGGTGGTCACTGCCCAGGCCACCGGCAACCCGCCGACGAAGCCTTGCAGTAAGGTGAACAACGACCAGATGAAAATGCCAGCCGCATAGACTTTTTTCGAGCCGAAACGGTCGAGCAACCAGCCACCGGGAATCTGCCCGAGCACATAGGCCCAGCCAAAGGCGGAGAAGATAAAACCGAGGGTGACGGCGTCAATGCCGAGGTCTTTCTGCAAGCTGGAGCCGGCGATGGAAATAGTCGCGCGGTCGGCATAGTTGATGGTGGTGACCAGAAACAGCATCAGCAGAATCAGGTAACGCACGCGAGTCGGTTTGGTGTCATGCATGGCAAGTTGCTCCCACGTTTTTTTGTTTTCGAGCGAGGCGCGCAATCAGCGCACCAGGCAAGGTCGCTTGTTATCAAAGGTCCAGTTGGGAATCAGGAACTGCATGGCCACGGCATCGTCGCGGGCGTTCAAGCCCATGCCC
Organism: Pseudomonas sp. AC229; assembly: GCF_979254655.1. Lineage (NCBI taxonomy): Bacteria > Pseudomonadati > Pseudomonadota > Gammaproteobacteria > Pseudomonadales > Pseudomonadaceae > Pseudomonas > Pseudomonas sp. AC229. Next base: position 15,256 of record NZ_CEEDHK010000020.1, on the reverse strand, counting down.
TGATACAGCTCGTTGGCTTTGGCCAGCGCGTCCCAATCCAGCTCGACACCCAGGCCCGGCGTCTTCGGCACCTGCACCAGACCGCCTTCGATTTTCAGCGGGTTGCGGGTCAGGTGCTGGCCGTCCTGCCAGATCCAGTGGGTGTCGATGGCGGTGACTTTGCCCGGCGCGGCGGCGGCCACGTGGGTGAACATCGCCAGGGAAATATCGAAGTGGTTGTTGGAGTGCGAACCCCAGGTCAGGCCCCAGTCGTTGCACATCTGCGCCACGCGCACGGAACCTTGCATGGTCCAGAAATGCGGGTCGGCCAGCGGGATGTCGACCGATTGCAATTGAATGCAGTGGCCCATCTGGCGCCAGTCGGTGGCGATCATATTGGTGGCGGTGAGCAGGCCGGTTTCGCGGCGGAACTCGGCCATTACTTCACGACCGGAGAAACCGTTTTCGGCGCCGCACGGGTCTTCGGCATAGGCCAGCACGCCGTGCAGATCACGGCACAGGCTGACCGCCTCTTCCAGCGACCAGCCGCCGTTGGGGTCCAGGGTGATGCGAGCATCGGGAAAGCGCTCGGCCAGGGCACGAATCGCTTCCACTTCGGCCGCGCCGGTTTGCACGCCGCCTTTGAGTTTGAAGTCGTTAAAGCCATAGCGCGCATGGGCGGCTTCGGCTTGACGGACGATGCTTTCGGGGTCGAGCGCGGGCTGGTTGCGCACGCGAAACCAGGCGTCGTCGGCGTCGTCTTCGCTGCGGTAGCCGAGGTCGGTTTTGTTGCGGTCGGCGATGTAGAACAGGTAGCCGAGCATTTCCACCGCATCGCGCTGCTGGCCTTCGCCGAGCAGTGCCGCCACGGGCACGCCGAGGAACTGGCCGAGCAAGTCCAGCAGTGCCGACTCCAGTGCGGTAACGGCGTGAATGGTGATGCGCAGGTCGAAGGTCTGCAGGCCGCGGCCGCCGCTGTCACGGTCGGCGAAGGTCTGGCGAACCTGGTTGAGCAAACCGTTGAAGTTGCCGATGGACTGCCCCAGCAACAGGCTGCGGGCATCTTCCAGGGTCTGGCGAATGCGTTCGCCGCCCGGCACTTCGCCAACGCCAACATGGCCAGCGCTGTCTTTGAGAATGAGGATGTTGCGGGTAAAGAACGGACCGTGGGCGCCGCTCAGGTTGAGCAGCATGCTGTCGTGGCCGGCAACCGGAACCACTTGCAGCTCGGTAATTACGGGCGCGCTGGCGATCGCCTGCGCTGGGCTTGCTGTGCTCATAACCGTTTCCCTATTTATTTTTATGCGGGGACTGGCTGAATTTCGTGTGTATCGGGCGAACGCGTCGCCTGGTTCGCGAGCGAGCTCGCTCCTACAAAAGACGGAGCAGCATGCACTGCCCCGTCTTCGGGGTTAGCCGATGTAGGTGGTTTTAACGGTGGTGTAGAACTCGGCCGCGTAACGACCTTGCTCGCGCGAACCGTATGACGAGCCTTTACGGCCGCCGAACGGAACGTGGTAATCCACGCCAGCGGTAGGCAGGTTGATCATCACCATGCCGGCCTGGGCGTGACGTTTGAAGTGGTTGGCGTACTTCAGCGAGGTGGTGGCGATACCGGCCGACAAACCGAATTCGGTGTCGTTGGCCATCGCCAGTGCTGCTTCGTAATCCGCCACTTTCACCACGTTGGCCACTGGGCCAAAGATTTCTTCGCGGCTGATGCGCATCTCGGCCGAGCTGTCGGCAAACAGCGTTGGCGCCAGGAAGTAGCCTTCGGTGTCGCAGGTAACCAGGCCGCCGCCAGTCACCAGACGGGCGCCCTCTTCCTGACCGATGCCGATGTACTTCATGTCTTGGTCGAGTTGGGCCTGGGAAACCACCGGGCCGATGTCGGTGCCGGCTTTCAGGGCGTGACCGACTTTGATCGACTTCATGCGCTCGGCCATGGCCTCGACGAATTTGTCGTGAATGCCGGCGGTAACGATCAAGCGGCTCGACGCGGTGCAACGCTGGCCGGTGGAATAGAAGGCGCTTTGAACCGCCAGCTCCACGGCCACTTTGAGGTCGGCGTCATCAAGGATGATTTGCGGGTTTTTGCCGCCCATCTCCAGCTGCACTTTGGCGCCACGGGCCACGCACTGAGCCGCAATGTTACGGCCCACGCCCACGGAACCTGTGAAGCTGATGCCGTCCACTTTAGTGTTCTGCACGATGGTTTCGCCGACCACACGGCCAGCGCCCATCACCAGGTTGAACACGCCAGCCGGGAAGCCGGCGCGCGAAATGATTTCGGCAATCGCCCAGGCGCAGCCCGGAACCAGATCGGCGGGCTTGAGCACCACGCAGTTGCCGTAGGCCAACGCCGGCGCCACTTTCCAGGCCGGAATGGCGATGGGGAAGTTCCACGGGGTGATCAGGCCAACCACGCCCAGCGGCTCGCGGGTGACTTCTACCGATACGCCGGGGCGTACCGAGGCCAGCACTTCGCCGGCCTGACGCAGGCATTCGCCGGCGAAGAATTTGAAGATGTTGCCAGCGCGGGTCACTTCGCCGATGGCTTCGGGCAGGGTCTTGCCCTCTTCACGGGCCAACAACGTGCCGAGCTCTTCACGACGGGCAAGAATTTCGCTGCCGACTTTATCCAGCGAATCGCTGCGCGCTTGAATGCCGGAAATCGACCAGGCCGGGAACGCGGCGCGGGCCGCTTCGATGGCTTCGTTTACCTGGGCGGCATCGGCCTGGGCGTATTCGCCGATCACATCGGCAAGGTCAGACGGGTTGACGTTTTTCGAGTAGCTGGCACCGGCCACCCATTGGCCGCCGATGTAGTTGTCGAAACGCTGTTGTTGATTGGCCACGAGGAAAGCCTCCTTTAAAGAAACGGCAGCCGCTGGAGAGCGGCTGGCTGTTTTTGAACCCGACTTATTGCGGGCCTTGGGCGTGGATCAGAGCGGCGAGTTGTTCGTACTCGTCTTTGCTCAGGTCGGTCAGCGGTGCGCGAACCGGGCCGGCGTCGTAACCGGAAATCTTCGCACCGGCTTTGACGATGCTCACGGCATAACCGGCGCGCTTGTTGCGGATGTCGAGGTACGGCAGGAAGAAGTCGTCGATGATCTTGCCGACGGTTTCGTGATCGTCACGGGCGATGGCGTGGTAGAAATCCATGGCCGTTTTCGGGATGAAGTTGAACACCGCCGAGGAATAAACCGGTACGCCCAGTGCTTTATAAGCAGCGGCATACACTTCTGCGGTCGGCAGGCCGCCGAGGTAGCTGAAGCGGTCGCCAAGGCGACGACGGATCGAGACCATCAGTTCGATGTCGCCCAGGCCGTCTTTGTAGCCGATCAGGTTCGGGCAGCGCTCGGCCAGTTGCTCCAGCAGTGCTGGCGTCAGGCGGCAGACGTTACGGTTGTAAACCACCACGCCGATTTTTACCGACTTGCACACTTGCTCAACGTGCAGGGCCACGCCGTCTTGGCTGGCTTCGGTCAGGTAGTGCGGCAGCAACAGCAGACCTTTGGCGCCCAGGCGCTCAGCTTCTTGCGCCATCTCGATGGCTTGGCGAGTCGGGCCACCGACGCCAGCCAGAATCGGCACGCTGCCGGCGCAGGTGTCTACTGCGGTTTTGATAACGGAGGAATATTCGCGGTTGGTCAGCGAGAAGAACTCGCCGGTACCACCTGCTGCGAACAAGGCCGACGCACCGTATGGCCCGAGCCATTCCAGGCGACGGATATAGGATTCGGGGTTGAAATCGCCAGCCGCGTCGAAGTCAGTCACTGGGAAAGACAGCAGGCCGGAAGAGAGGATGGACTTCAGTTCTTGTGGATTCATTATTCGAACACCCTGTAAAGCGCGTAGTGGATTAACGCGTGGCAGACCGATTGCCCTGATGCAAAACGAAAACAACGGGATCAATCGCAAACGCAGAGTTACGTTATCGTACAACTGTTGAGACTGTCATCCTCTTTTCTTAGCCGCTCATCTACGACTATAGGCGTACTGGTGTAGGAAACGTTCGCTGCCTTAGCCTAGAAAGGCGCCCTCTACTCGGCTATAGCCATTGACCTAGAAGGGTTACTACCAAAGGCGCGTGACTCGCCGGTCGCTTTTTCGGGTGAGCGTTTGTGTAGTCTAACGAGCAACCGAGGTGAGGAATTTTCTACCTAAGTCGCGTTGACAAACTTTGCGGGGGCTGTTGATAATCGAGCCCAAGTCATACGACAACCGATAACAGCGCACCTCCCCTGGGTCTGTTATCCGAACGAAAAAACCCATAAAAACAAACACAAGAATTTCAGGGACCAGTCATGACCACTCCAACTCCCTTCAATCGCCTTCTACTCACCGGTGCCGCTGGCGGCCTGGGCAAAGTGCTGCGCGAAACCCTGCGTCCTTACACCAAGGTGCTGCGCCTTTCCGACATCGCCGACATGGCCCCGGCCGCTGGCGAGCATGAAGAAGTGCAGCGCTGCGACCTCGCCGACAAACAAGCCGTGCACGATCTGGTTGAAGGCGTCGATGCCATTCTGCATTTCGGCGGTGTGTCGGTTGAGCGGCCGTTCGAAGAAATTCTCGGCCCGAACATTTGCGGCGTGTTCCACATCTATGAAGCCGCTCGCCGCCATGGCGTGAAGCGCGTGATCTTCGCCAGCTCGAACCACGTGATCGGCTTCTATAAGCAAGACGAGAAGCTCGACGCCGCCTCCCCTCGCCGCCCGGACAGCTACTACGGTTTGTCCAAATCCTACGGCGAAGACATGGCCAGCTTTTACTTCGATCGCTACGGCATCGAAACCGTGAGCATCCGCATCGGCTCCTCGTTCCCGGAACCGCAAAACCGCCGAATGATGCACACCTGGCTGAGCTTCAACGACCTCACGCAATTGCTTGAACGCGCGCTGTACACGCCTAACGTCGGCCACACCGTGGTCTACGGCGCCTCGGCCAACGCCACGCAATGGTGGGACAACCGCCTGGCCAGTCACTTGGGCTTTGAGCCCAAAGACAGCTCGGAAGTATTCCGCGCCAAAGTCGAGGCGCAGCCGATGCCGGCCGCTGATGACCCGGCAATGGTTTACCAGGGCGGTGCGTTCGTAGCGGCTGGTCCATTCGGCGACGACTGACCCGCCCTGCTCTACTGCTGTAGCTGTTCTCATAAAAACAACACAAGAGAATGCGCTGTCATGGAAGCTGAACTGATTGTCGACGCCCGCAATGCCACCGGCGAAAGCCCGGTGTGGAGCGTGGCCGAACAAGCCCTGTACTGGGTGGATATTCCCGCCCAACGCCTGCATCGCTGGGCTGCCAGCGATGGCCAGAGCACCAGTTGGCAAGCGCCGGAAATGCTCGCCTGCATTGCCCGCCATGTGGACGGCAGCTGGATTGCCGGCATGCAAAGCGGCCTGTTTCGCCTGAGCGCAAAAGACAACGGCAGCCTCGCCAGCAGCCCGCTCGCGGCGGCCAAACACGCCCACGCCGATATGCGCTTCAACGACGGCCGCTGCGACCGCCAAGGTCGCTTCTGGGCTGGCACCATGTTGCTCGACATGGCAGCCGGTGCACCGGTTGGCGCGTTGTACCGCTACAGCGCCGAGCAGACCGAACCGCTCACTGCCCAGCTCACCGATTTCATCGTGCCGAACGGCCTGGGCTTCAGCCCGGATGGCCGCACCATGTACCTCTCCGATTCGCACCCTAGCGTGCAGAAAATCTGGGCCTTCGATTACGACATCGACAGCGGTACGCCGCATAACCGTCGCCTGTTCGTCGACATGAATCATCACCTGGGCCGCCCCGATGGCGCCGCCGTAGACGCCGACGGCTGCTACTGGATTTGCGGCAACGATGCCGGCCTGGTGCACCGTTTCACCCCCCAGGGAAAGCTCGACCGTTCCCTTGCCGTACCGGTGAAAAAACCGGCCATGTGCGCCTTTGGCGGCGCCGGGCTGGACACCTTGTTCGTCACCTCCATCCGCCCCGGCGGCGACCTCAGCGACCAGCCGTTGGCCGGTGGCGTGTTCGCCCTGCAGCCCGGAGTAAAAGGCCTGGAGGAACCGTTGTTCGCCTGCTGAACAACACCCCTGCGTCCCGATAACAAAGCGTCACCCAAGCCACCCGCAAACAAAAACAAAACCGGAGCTTTACGATGAACTTCAAACGTACCTTGCTGACCGCCGCCCTGCCCCTGGTGTTTTGCCTGTCCAGCAGCGCCCACGCCCTGAACATCAAATTCGCCGAAGTGCACCCGACCGGCTACCCACCTGTCGTGGCTGAGCAAGCCATGGGCAAAAAACTCGAAGAACAATCGGGTGGCGAAATCACCTTCAAAATGTTCGCAGGCGGTGTGTTGGGTTCGGAAAAAGAAGTGGTTGAACAGGTGCAGCTCGGTGCCATTCAGATGACCCGTGTAAGCCTGGGCATCGTCGGCCCGGTTGTGCCGGATGTGAACGTGTTCAACATGCCGTTTATCTTCCGCGACCAGGCGCACATGCGCGCCGTGATCGATGGCCCGGTTGGCCAGGAGATTCTCGACAAGATCACCAACTCCGACTTCAACCTGGTGGCCCTGGCGTGGATGGATGGCGGCACCCGCAACCTCTACACCAAAAAGCCGGTACGCAAGATGGCCGACCTCAAAGGCATGAAAATTCGCGTACAAGGCAACCCGCTGTTTATCGACACCATCAACGCCATGGGCGGTAACGGCATTGCCATGGCCACCGGCGAAATCTTCACCGCCCTGCAAACCGGCGTGATCGACGGTGCAGAAAACAACCCGCCAACCATGCTTGAACACAACCACTACCAGAACGCCAAGTTCTACACCCTCACTGGCCACTTGATTCTGCCGGAGCCGGTAGTGATCTCGAAAACCACCTGGGAAAAGCTTTCCCCCGAGCAGCAAGCCCTGGTGAAAAAACTGGCCCGCGAAGCGCAGTTTGAAGAACGCAAACTGTGGGATGAAAAATCCGCCAGCAGCGAAGCCAAACTGAAAGCGGCCGGCGTGGAATTCATCACCCTGACCGACGCTGAGAAGAAAGAGTTCGTCGACGCCACCGCGCCAGTCCGTGCGCAATACGGCGCGCCGTACGCCGAGCTCATCAAACGCATCGAAGCCGTTAAGTAATCGCGTCCATCTGCAATCCCTGTGGCAGCGGCTTCAGCCGCGATGCTCTTGACCTCAACAGCATCGCGGCTGAAACCGCCCCCACGGTTACCGCAAACAGAAACACTCCCTCACCCTGACAACGCTGCTGGTGAAGTCCCATGAGAAACACGCTGTTGAGCATTAATGACCAGCTGTATCGACTCTGCATCGGCATTGCCGGGCTGTCGATTCTGGTCATGACTTTGATAATTCCCTGGGGCATCTTTGCCCGTTACGTGCTTGGCAGCGGTTCCAGCTGGCCTGAGCCCACCGCCATTCTGTTGATGGTGGTGTTCACCTTTTTCGGCGCCGCCGCCAGCTACCGCGCCGGTGCCCACATGGCTGTGAACATGGCCACCGAGCGCATGCCGCCGGCTGTGCGTCAGGTGTTGTCGGTTGTGGTGCAGCTGCTGATGGCGCTGATCTGCGTCTTCATGATCACCAAAGGCGCCAAGCTTTGCGCCGGCACCTGGAACCAGTTTCTGGGTGAAATGCCCGCATTGCGCGTTGGCATCTCCTACCTGCCGATTCCAATTGGCGGCGTGATCACACTGATTTTTGTCTTGGAAAAACTCTTCCTGGGTGACCAGAGCAAGCGTCGCGTCATGAGCTATGACGTTGAAGAACCGATGGAGGCCAAATAATGGACGCGCTCATACTGCTCGGCAGTTTTGTTGTGCTGATCATGATCGGCATGCCGGTGGCGTACGCCCTGGGTTTGTCAGCGCTTATTGGCGCGTTCTGGATCGATATTCCGTTCGATGCCCTGATGATTCAGGTCGCAGGCGGCGTGAACAAATTCTCCCTGCTGGCCATTCCGTTCTTCGTCTTGGCGGGCGCAATCATGGCCGAGGGCGGCATGTCCCGGCGCCTGGTGGCCCTGGCAGGCGTGTGCGTCGGCTTTGTTCGCGGCGGTCTGTCGCTGGTCAACATCATGGCCTCGACGTTCTTTGGCGCGATCTCTGGCTCGTCGGTTGCCGATACCGCGTCGGTCGGTTCGGTACTGATTCCGGAAATGGAAAAAGCCGGCTATCCGCGCGAATACTCCACTGCCGTAACCGTCAGCGGTTCGGTACAAGCGCTGCTCACTCCGCCCAGCCACAACTCGGTGCTCTACTCGCTGGCCGCCGGTGGTTCGGTATCCATTGCCTCGCTGTTCATTGCCGGTATCGGTCCGGGCCTGCTGCTTAGCGCCGTGATGATGGTGCTTTGCATGGTGTTCGCCCGTAAGCGCAACTACCCGAAAGGCGAAGTGATCCCGCTGCGCCAGGCCATTAAAATTGCCGTTGAAGCGCTGTGGGGTTTGATGGCCATGGTCATCATTCTCGGCGGCATTCTGTCGGGCGTGTTCACCGCGACCGAGTCCGCTGCCATTGCGGTGCTGTGGTCGTTCTTCGTGACCATGTTCATCTACCGCGACTATAAATGGCGCGATCTGCCGAAACTGATGCACCGCGCTGGCCGGACCATTTCCATTGTGATGATCCTCATCGGCTTCGCCGCCAGCTTCGGTTACATCCTCACGCTGATGGAAATTCCGACCAAAATCACCACCGCGTTCCTGACCCTGTCGGACAACCGTTACGTCATCCTCATGTGCATCAACGTGATGCTGCTGATGCTGGGCACCGTAATGGACATGGCGCCGCTGATCCTGATCCTCACCCCGATTCTGCTGCCTGTGGTAACCGGTATCGGCGTCGACCCGGTGCACTTCGGCATGATCATGCTGGTGAACCTGGGGATCGGCTTGATTACGCCGCCGGTGGGCGCGGTGCTGTTTGTGGGCGCCGCGGTGGGCAAGGTGTCCATCGAGTCGACCGTGAAAGCGCTGCTGCCGTTCTACGCCGCACTGTTCGCCGTACTGATGGCAGTCACGTACATCCCAGCGATCAGCCTCTGGCTGCCAAGCGTGGTGTTGTAAGAAACCGATCTCCTGATCGTCGGCCAGGCGGCGTTGCGTCCTCGCTTTTAATGCTCACGTACTGCAGTACGCTGCGCTTAAAAGCTGCGGGGCGCCTTGCCTGGCCTTAGCTCAGGAAATCTCGAATGCAGCAGTTTCGCTAACGTTTTTGGGCGCCACGCGCCCTTTGTTTTAAGCAGCATTGGCCGCACCCGTTTTCTTAGGTGCGGCCTTTTTTATAAGGATGGTCATGCCTAGCTCCGCCCTCTTCCCCCGCCATATCGCCGTGTTGATTCTGGCCTTGCTGGCCAGCAGCTTCGCCGGCAACCACATCGCCGCGCGCATCGCCTTCGATCACGACACCGGTCTGTTGTTGGCAATTCTCTGTCGCTCGGGCGTGACCACGTTGGTGCTGGCCGGATTGGTGTGGTGGCGGCGTGATTCGTTGCAGCTGCCGGCCGGCACCTGGCCGTGGCAGTTGGTGTTGGGGCTGTTGATCGCCACTCAGAGCTTTTGTGTGTATTCGACCGTGGCGCGTATTCCGGTGGCGCTGGCGCTGCTGATCGTCAATATCGCGCCCATTCTGTTAGTGCTGCTGACCTGGGCACTGGGCGGCGCACGGCCGACGCCACGGGCCATGTTGCTGATGGGCGTAATTCTGTTTGGCCTGGTGTTCGCGCTGGATGTGCCTTCGCGGCTCAACGGCGTTGACGACGGTATCGAGTGGGTCGAAGGCGTGCTGTTCGGTATTGGCGCGGCCATGGTGTTTGCCGTGGCGCTGTGGATTACCGACCACAAACTCGCCGGCCTGGTCGGCACCGTGCGCAGCATGTTGACCATGCTCATCGTGTTTTCCAGCGTGGCCATTGCCGGCGTCAGCGGCGTGATGCCAGGCGGCCTCGGCTTGCCCTCGGCGCCGACCGGCTGGGTCGCGCTGGCGTGTTTGGTAGTCCTCTATGGCGTGGCGTTTTCCACGCTGTTCATCTGCATGACGCGCCTGGACATGGCGCGAAACGCGCCGGTGATGAACGTCGAACCGGTGGCCAGCCTGGTGTTCGGCTGGCTGATTCTGGGGCAGTTGCTCAGCCCCGGACAGATCATCGGCGGGCTGATTGTGGTCAGTGGCATTGTGCTGCTGACCTACCGGCGCAGCGGTCCGCGCCGTGTCTGAGGCCGGTTATTCCTGGCCGGCTTGGGCGGCTTCGTGGGCCTGACGCAGCCGTTCGCGGCTGTTGGTCAGGTGCAAGCGCACAGCAGCGCGAGCTGCATCGGAATCCTGGCGGGCAATGGCTTCGAAAATCTGCTCGTGTTCACGTTCAAGCCGGGCCATGTAATGGCGCTGATCATCATGGGCCAGGCGCGCCGAATTGATCCGGGTCCGCGGAATGATGCTGGTACCCAGGTGGCTCATGATGTCGGTGAAATAGCGGTTGCCGGTGGCTTCGGCAATCAGCAGGTGAAACTGGAAATCCGAGGCCACCGCATCGCCCGAATGGGCCGCGCTTTCGCGCAAGGCATCCAGCACTTCACGCATGGCTTGCAGCTGCGCCGCGGTACGACGCTGCGCCGCCAGGCCAGCGGACTCCACTTCCAGGCTGATACGAAATTCGAGAATGGCCAACACGTCGCGCAGGGTGACGATGGTCGCCGGGTCGATGCGAAAACCGCTGGGGCTTGGGGTGTCGAGCACAAAGGTGCCGATGCCGTGACGGGTTTCCACCAGACCCGAGGCCTGCAGACGCGACAAGGCTTCGCGCACCACGGTCCGGCTAACGCCCTGCGCTTCCATGATGGCCGACTCGGTGGGCAGTTTCTCACCCCGCTTGATCAAGCCATCGCGAATCTGCTGCGACAACTCGGTCACCAACTCTTGAGCGAGGCTGCGATGCTTGCGGCGCACACGTGGCTGGGGGCTTGGGATTTCCATGTCGACGGTCTTTCTCGGCTAACGGGCAGGCGGCCATCATATCCCAGCGGTTGTACGATGACACCCCTGCAAATGCGGCAAATCTGCGGCATAACGACACCAATGCGCACAGCGACGTGCGCCCTTCCCTACAGGCTGATGACCCCATGAATGCTAGCGATTTCGTCAGTATCGAAGACGCCCTCACCCGCCTCACCGTAGCCCCTTCCATTGGCGGCAGCCTGGTGGTCTGGAAGCGCCTGAGCGATCAGCTCGATTTGCTGCGCCCATGCCCGCCGGATATCGAAGGTCCACGGCAACTAGGCTGCTACCCACTGGCGCCTTGGTCCAACCGCATCAGCAACGGCGGCTTCGATTGCCCCCAAGGCTGGCTTTCGCTGGAACCCAACGCCGCCAACGATCCCCTACCCATCCACGGCAGCGCCTGGCAGCAAGCGTGGCAGGTGGTGGAACACGGTCCATCGAACCTGGTGCTGCGGCTGGACAGCAGCGTGCCGTTCGCCTACCGCGCCGAACAACATATTCGCCTGAACAACGGACGCCTAAGCATTCAGCTTCACGTTACTCACCTGGCCGAACAGCCGTGCTGGCATGGCCTGGGCTTGCATCCGTATCTACCGCGCACGGCGGGCACGCGCTTACAGATTCATGCAGACCAGGTATGGCTGTGTGATGAAGGACGGTTGCCGACCGAACTGACTGAGCTGCCGCCAGCGTGGAATTTCCGCGACGGCGCCTCGCTACCGAACGAGCTGGTGGATAACGGCTTTACCGGCTGGGATGGTCGCGCGTTGATCAGCCAGGCGGATGCCGGCTATGAACTGGAAATGCAGGCGACGGGCAGCGAATTCTTTCTGCTGTTTTGCCCGGTCGATAAACCGTTCTTTTGCGTTGAGCCGGTGAGCCATCCGGTGAACGCGCACCACCTGCCAGGGCGGCCAGGGTTGCGGTTGTTGGCGCAGGGGGAGTCGTGCGAGTTGGGGTTTAGCCTTCAGTATCGGGCGCTGGCTTAGGCCGGCCACCGGACACGTTGTAGGAGCGAGCTTGCTCGCGAAGCTTTCAAACATCACAAGCTTCGCGAGCAAGCTCGCTCCTACGGGATTGGCGGTCATTCGCGGTCATTCGCGAGCGCGGCTTTCGCCGCGATGAATCAAACCCCAATCAAATGGCAGTCGACCCACCATCCACCGCCAACGAGTGGCCCGTGGTAAACGCGGCGTTGTCGCTGCACAGGTACATCACCGCGGCGGCAATTTCCTCAACCTTGCCGATACGGCCGACCGGGTGCATGGCGGCGACGAAGTTGGCTTTGGTTGGATCAGCCTCGTGGGCACGGCGGTACATGTCAGTGTCGATCACGGCCGGGCACACGGCGTTCACGCGAATTTTCTTCTTCGCATATTCGATCGCTGCCGATTTGGTCAGGCCGATAACGGCGTGTTTGGACGCCGCGTAAATGCTCATCTTCGGCGCGGCGCCAAGGCCAGCCACCGACGCGGTATTGACGATCGCGCCGCCACCTTGCGCCATGATCAACGGCAGTTCGTACTTCATGCACAGCCACACGCCTTTGACGTTGACGCCCATGATCGCGTCGAACTCGGCTTCGTTGCCTTCAGCCACGCGGCCTTTTTCGATCTCGATGCCGGCGTTGTTGAACGCGTAATCCAAACGGCCATATGCCTCGACCACACCGGCCATCAGCGCTTGTACTTCCGCGTCTTTGGTTACGTCGCAGCGGATAAACGTGGCGTCGCCGCCGGCCTCGCGAATCAACTGCACCGTGCCTTCGCCGCCCGCCACGTCCACATCCGACACCACTACTTTCAGGCCTTCGGCCGCGTAAGCCTGCGCTGTGGCTCGGCCAATGCCGTTGGCACCGCCGGTGACCAGAGCAACCTGGCCGGAGAAAGTCATGCCCATTCCCTTATCCCTCTTTAGTGGTATCGAATTGTTCTGGCTGGCAAGTCTAGCCAGCCCCACGCGCCGCGCGTCAGCACTATTTAAGGCCGCGAGTAGCCGTAATCCAGCGCAGTGATAAAGCGCGGCGGCCGACCATTTAGCAGATGGATAAGCCTGCATTCCGCGAACGATCAAACCTTGCCCTTGGGCCGTCGGAGGTCTATCACCACTGTTTCCCTGCCACGAGTGAATGCCATGACCACCCAACTCAATCGCCAATTCCTGCTCGCCCAACGTCCCGTGGGCCTGCCGAGCCGCGACACGTTCAGCTATGTGGAAAACGCAGTCGGCGAGCCCGGCCCTGGTCAGATTCTGGTGAAAAACGAATACCTGTCTCTGGACCCGGCCATGCGCGGCTGGATGAACGACGCCAAGTCGTACATTCCGCCGGTGGGCATTGGCGAAGTGATGCGCGCGCTGGGCGTGGGCAAAGTGATCGCCTCGCAAAACGACAAATTCCCGGTCGGCACTTACGTAAACGGCGCACTGGGTGTGCAGGACTATTTCCTCGGCGAGCCCAAAGGCTTCTATCCGGTAGACCCTAACCGCGCGCCCCTGCCGCTGTATCTCTCGGCGTTGGGCATGACCGGCATGACCGCCTACTTCGCGTTCCTGGATGTCGGTCAGCCAAAAGAAGGCGACACCGTGGTCATTTCCGGCGCGGCCGGTGCGGTGGGTAGCGTGGTCGGCCAGATCGCCAAGATCAAAGGCTGCCGCGTGGTCGGCATCGCGGGCGGTGCCGAGAAGTGCAAGCTGCTCATAGACGAGCTCGGTTTTGACGGCGTCATCGACTACAAAAACGAAGACCTGCACGCGGGCCTGAAACGTGAATGCCCGAAAGGCGTCGATGTGTATTTCGATAACGTCGGCGGCGAAATTCTTGACGCCGTGCTCACCCGCATCGCGCCAAAAGCACGCATCGTCATCTGTGGTGCCATCAGCCAGTACAACAACAAAGAAAACGTAAAAGGCCCGGCCAATTACCTGTCGCTGCTGGTCAACCGTGCACGTATGGAAGGCTTCGTGGTCATGGACTACGCCAGCCAGTTCGCCGACGCCGCCAAGGAAATGGGCGGCTGGATGGCAGCCGGCAAGTTGAAGAGTAAGGAAGACATCGTCGACGGTCTGGAAACATTCCCCGAGACCCTGTTGAAGCTGTTCAGCGGTGAGAACTTCGGCAAGCTGGTGTTGAAGGTTTAATAAAACCTGCGTTAAAAAAAGGCCGTTCCCTTGTGGGGAACGGCCTTTTTTATTGCCTCCGTTCAGCGTTCGGAGTTACCACCTGCTCGACTGGCTTTATTGCGGACGCTTTTGCACAGGTGTTTTTGCTGCCTCCTTCGTCACCGCATCTCTGCCGGTTTGCGCGCCCCCACGATTCGGCCACGCACCTCGCTGCGCTTTAACGACGCGTGCAGGGGTCAGATAACCGTCCTCATCTCTGGCAATCGCCCTGGCGGAGCGAGCGTCGTCGTAATCGGCAAAGGGGTTTCCAAGCGCGCCCACATCAACATAAACATCCTTCGCTTTCAGGTAGCCATCGTCATCCTTAGCGATAGCCCTGGCGCTGCGCGCGTCGTCGTAGTCAGCTTTTGCGGCGTTTCGCCGAGCATTTTTTCTATCAACAGCAACGCTCTTGGCGGTCAGGTAACCATCTGCGCCTGCTGCAATGGGTTTGCTTCCAGGCGCATCGGCATAATCCGGGCGGGGGATCGTGCGCGCAGGTTCATCTCGATTGGTACGCTCACCCGGCACGACTTGATAACCCTCGGCGTCGGTCTCGCTGGGTGCCAGGTTTAGCTCGTCGATAGTGGCGTAGATTCTGTCCAGTTCCGCACTGCCATACGAATTGTCCACCACATCCTTCGCCCGCAAATAACCATCCGCGTCCGCTGCAATAGGCCGCATGCTCCACGCATCGTCATAGTCAACGTCTGGCGTGTGGCGTCCCGTTGCGTCTATATCCACATACCTATCGGATGCTTTCAGATACCCATCGGCACCTACTTCGATGTTGCCGAAAAGCGGCGCGTCAATGGTGTCGTAGAGGCCGTCGCGGTTCGCGCCAATGCCGACAGCGTCTACCACATCCTTCGAATAGAGGTAACCGTCATCACCGGTGCGGATTGGCTTGGAGCTGGTCGCGTCGTTATAGATGGGCGTCTTTTTCGGATTCCAAACCTGCTCCCCGATCACATATACATCGTCCGGACGCAGGTAGCCATCTGCGCCTTCCCTGATTGGGCGAGCCCCGGGTTCGGTGATCGTGTCGTAGGCGCTGTCGCGGTTCAGGCCGGCGCCTGCCACATCCTTCGAATAGAGGTAACCGTCATCACCG
>NZ_CEEDHK010000019.1:0-68168 GCF_979254655.1 Pseudomonas sp. AC229 | reverse complement strand
TTTAATGATACGGCGACCACCGAGATCTACACCGGCTCTACTTCGTCGGCAGCGTCAGATGTGTATAAGAGACAGCCCTCGCCCCTCCGGGGAGAGGGCTAGGGAGAGGGGCGAATCCACCGCCAATCCCCAAACAAACAACACACCGTCCTCAGCAACCCACCGCCAGGGCCGGTCAAAACCAAAAAGTCAGTCCCTGCTTTGCGTGCACAAGCATCGAACTAGACTAGAAACTCACAAAGGCCGCCCGCCCCAGGCGCACGGCCCAAAGCCGGGAGCAAACACATGCTGAGCTGGGATGAATTCGACAAAGAGGACAGCGCCGAAGCCGCTGCGCCTTCCACCAACGCCGCCGTCAACGACATGAGCCTCGACAAGCTCAACCAAGTCGGCGGTAACGCCGCCCTCGAAGCCCGCGCCGTAGACGCCAACGACTCCGACGCCGTGGCCCGCGCCAAGTCTGCCCTGAACGACCTGGACATCCAGGAAGGCCTCGACGACCTGGCCGGCACCAGCGCCCGCGTGCACGTTGGCGACAAGCAAATGATCAACGCCCGTGCCGACCTCAACCAACTCGTACCCTTCAAATACGACTGGGCCTGGCAGAAATACCTCGACGGCTGCGCCAACCACTGGATGCCGCAAGAAGTAAACATGAACGCCGACATTGCCCTGTGGAAGAGCAACGACGGCCTCAGCGAAGACGAGCGCCGCATCGTCATGCGCAACCTCGGCTTCTTCTCCACCGCCGACAGCCTGGTTGCCAACAACCTGGTACTGGCCGTGTACCGCCTGATCACCAACCCCGAATGCCGCCAGTACATCCTGCGCCAAGCCTTCGAAGAGGCGATCCACACCCACGCCTACCAATACTGCATCGAATCGCTGGGCATGGACGAAGGCGAGATCTTCAACATGTACCACGAGATCCCATCGGTCGCTAAAAAAGCCAGCTGGGGCCTCAAATACACCCGCTCGATCTCCGACCCGAAATTCGAAACCGGCACCCCGGAAACCGACCGTCAATTCCTGCGCAACCTCATCGCCTACTACTGCGTACTGGAAGGCATCTTCTTCTACTGCGGCTTCACCCAGATTCTCTCCATGGGCCGCCGCAACAAAATGACCGGCACCGCCGAGCAGTTCCAATACATCCTGCGCGACGAAAGCATGCACCTGAACTTCGGCATCGACGTGATCAACCAGATCAAAATCGAAAACCCGAGCCTGTGGGACGCCCAGATGAAAGACGAAGCGACCCAGATGATTCTTCAGGGCACGCAGCTGGAAATCGAATACGCCCGTGACACCATGCCTCGTGGGGTTTTGGGGATGAACGCGGCGATGATGGAGGACTACCTTAAATTCATCGCTAACCGTCGGTTGTCGCAGATTGGGTTGAAGGAAGAGTACCCAGGTACGACTAACCCGTTCCCGTGGATGAGCGAGATTATGGACTTGAAGAAGGAGAAGAACTTCTTTGAGACTCGGGTTATTGAATATCAGACTGGTGGGGCGTTGAGTTGGGATTAATTTAGAGAGTAAAAGGCGCCCCCTACGGCGCCTTTTTTTATCTATCAAACAATAAGAAGTGATGATCTATGACTGCCGCGATGTTCATCAACGGAGCCTCAAAAATGGGTTCTACATCTACGTTAACAAGCCTCGCAATGTTAAAGGTCGAAATCGACCATGGTGGAGATTATTTAAACTACCTAAACCCATTCATCACCCAAGTTCTTTACGACAAAAGACCTGAAATAATCACTGATGTGAAAATATCAGAACTTATTAGAGAAAACTTCGGCTTAGAAATACCCGCCAGAACAGTACAAATACTGTTAAAGCGCCTCGTAAAAGCAGATATTTTATATAAAGATGCCGGGGTTTTTCATATAAGAAAAATAGAAAACCCGGATATTTCCCACAGCAAAAACGAAGCCAGTCGACACATTAGCAGTGTAATTACAGGGCTTATTTCATATGCAAAAAATTTAGGACACGGCTCACTCAACGAGGATAGCGCTGTTACTGCCATATGCAGCTTTCTGAGCGAGTTCGACATACCGTGTCTCAAGGCGTATCTGCGGGGGACCGCCATTCCCGCGATTACCAGCCAGAAGCCGACAGACATCGTATTAGTTAGCGAGTACGTTCTCCATATTCAACAAAATGACCAAGCCCGTTTCGACAACTTTATTGTCTTACTTCAAGGGCACATGATTGCCAACGCGCTTCTTTGCCCAGACCTACAAAACGCCCCGAAAACCTATAACGGCGTAACATTTTATCTTGACACTCCTCTTCTGATTCAAATACTAGACTTGGAAGAAGAGCATAGAATCAAAGCGACAACCGAGACAATAACTCTCCTAAAAAATCTAGGAGCAAAAATAGCTACCTTCTCTCATTCCCGCGAAGAACTGGAGCGAGTTATAACTGGCGCAGCCAACCATATAGACGATGCTAAGGCTCGTGGCTCTATCGTCAGAATCGCCCGAAGCAAAAAATTAAAAAAATCAGATCTACTCTTATCCATTAGCAAAATCGATAGCGCATTAGACGCACTTGGCGTTGAAATCATCGATACCCCTCGATACATCCAAGACTTTCAAATTGATGAAAGCGCTTTTGAGACAGCTCTTGATGACGAGATAAGTTACTTTAACGATAGGGCTCGGGAGGATGACATAAACTCTGTCAGAAGCATCTACGTGCTTCGAGGGAAGAAAAACCCGCACTCATTAGAAAAATGTGTTGCTGCCTTGGTCACAAGCAATACTGCATTTTCTCGGGCAGCGTTTAATTACGGGAAAGATCATGGAAATTCTAGCGATGTTTCAAGTGTAATTACTGATTTCAGTCTGGCGAACCTCGCGTGGCTTAAAGCGCCAATGGGGGCGCCCAACATCCCAACGTCGGAGCTGCTCGCATATGCGTATGCTGCGAAGCAACCAAGCAAACGCTGGCTGGAAAAGTATATAGACGAAATTGAAAAACTTGAAAGAAGCAAAAAAATTAGCGCAAGAGACCATCAACTTCTTAGAGGAAGCGTGCTAGCTCAGGACGAGCTTATGAAGCTAACTCTTGGCGAAGAAAGCGCCTTACAGCCAGAAAGCATCACTCAAACTTTGGACAGAGTGACTAGCGAAATAAAAGCCGATGAGATTGCAAAAACTCAAGAAGAAAGAAGCCAAAAAATAGAAGCGCAAACAAAACTAAATGAGTTACTTGAGAAAAATAAAAACATCGAAAGCAGAATATATTGGGACTGCCAAAATCGGGCCGCCGCCCACGCTAAAGCGGTGAACATACTCGTTTCTGGACTTCTCTTCATAGGGGCTGCAGCTAGTCTAGGCCTGACCAAGCCCGTTGAGACCGAACAAACACATTATGTGTTCGTAGCACTTGCTATAGTTACTGCCATCGCAGGCGTAGTGAGCGTCTATGATGGATTTACACTTAAAAAAGTCAAAGACAAAATTGAAGATACGCTACTTAAAAGATATCTTTCATCGTCCCGAAAAAAATACCTAGGCGACTCTGGTGTTACTAGCCAGACAAACCACTAGCATCTATAAGTACAAATTGGGGAAAAATTTGTCCGTACCCCCGCTTTTTTTGGTTTAAGGATTCTCAAATCCTAGTTTAAACAGGCAACAATTTATTGTCGGAGTCAACTTAAGAGGCGGACTAGCATTTCTGATATGTAATCCCGCCCCCAACTACGCAAGTATGCGAGGAGTTTTACATGGCGAAGGAAGAGAGTTTCACGAAACTGAGCGAAAGCACCATTTTGTTCATGCGCGATAACGTCAGTATCAAGCTGAAGTTCGAGCCAAGCCACCAAGCTCTGTGGGCTACGACCCAAAACATGGCGGCACTATTCGACACGACGAAGGAACGCGTTGAAACTCACCTTAAAAGCGTTTTCTCAGACGGAGAGCTTGAGGAAAAAGAAACTACCGAGGATTTTCCGATCGTTCGGAGAGAAGGTGGGCACTTTGTTGAAAAGTCCATCAAGCATTACAACTTAGATGCAATCCTGTCGGTCGGATATCGCGTAAATGCAAAAAATGCTGTCGCATTTCGGCAATGGTCCACTCAGACTCTCAAAACTTACGTTGAACAAGGGTATGTAATCAACGAGAAGGCTCTTCGCGAGTCGCCTGAGAAACTTAATAAACTTGCTGCGGCGGTACGTGCGCTAAGGTCGGAAGAAAAGCAGGTTTATGCCAAGGTCCGAGAGTGCTTCAAAATTTGCTCTTCTGATTATGACCCAAACTCGAAAATGGTACGAAGCTTCTACGCGCTGCTTCAAGATAAGTTTCACCATGCGGTTACAGGAATGACGAGCTCCAAACTGATCCTTGACAGGGCGGATCATCACTCGGAAGCAATGGGCATTCAGAGCATACGTG
Source organism: Pseudomonas sp. AC229 (assembly GCF_979254655.1). Taxonomy (NCBI): domain Bacteria; kingdom Pseudomonadati; phylum Pseudomonadota; class Gammaproteobacteria; order Pseudomonadales; family Pseudomonadaceae; genus Pseudomonas; species Pseudomonas sp. AC229. The sequence continues at coordinate 63,747 of NZ_CEEDHK010000019.1, read as the reverse complement.
GCGACGTTCCAACTTTAGAGGAAGCGAAGACCGGAAAAAATTATCTTAATAGCGAAGAATTGTACCGTTTGCACCTGCTTTCAGAGCAATTTATGCTTTATGCTGAGAGTACTGCGCTCACTAAGAAAGAAATGACCATGGGGTCGCTGCATTTAAAGCTAGACAGGCTTCTTGAATTCAACGACTACCCTGTTTTTAGCGGATATGAAGACTTCATCAAGGACGAGGCTATAAATCACGCCAAACAGGAGTACGCTCTGTTTAAAAAACGTAGGAAAATCGAAGCGCTAGGCCATATTTATACGGAAGAAGCTTTGGCTGCCGGTGACTACGACGAACTCTTAATAGACGAGTGATGGAAGGCCTGGAGATATTGCCAGGGAAAAAGTTTCAGATTCATTTTTCATACTTTCGCAAGCAGCCCAACTGAGAACGCGGCTTTGCGTTTCTAGCCGTACAGCAAAACTGCTAGCTGGGAAAACCAAGACCCTTTTGTCGTAACAGCGATAACTTTGGGCATGGACTTTTCCTAAGTTCTTGTAGGCTCCCGGGTAGCCCTATTTATGTGCCAGTACGCCAATGCCAAGTGGCACTTTGCATAGCGGGTATTTCATTAACTTAGGTTATCAAAACAATGGCGCAATGCCTGCGTTGACCGTGTTCCTCCCTGCCCATAACGTCCCTCCCCGGTGCTTAAGAACACCCACACGTAGCGGATATCCGCACCCGACAGAAGCGGCTTTTTATTGCCTACAGTTTCTCAGTGGGCTCTGAAATTACTGTTATGCCGGGAGTGGACGAATACAAAACCCGCAAGGGGAATAAGTCCGGCCCGCTACGTGGGGTTTCTTTAACTCCCGGCACCCAGCCTAAAGAGGCTGACACGTAATTTAAGAGGTATAAGGAAATGCCACACCAATCCGCACTAACCCGCCGCATCACCCAGTCCCTTCTTGCCGCCTCCCTAGAGGTGCAACCATGAACAGCCAAAACACTGCTGTCACCGACAGCCGCACCTTCTGCCACGTCGACAGGAAAACATTGTTCTCCGTAAACGCCGGCATCCCCGTGGAGCAAGCGCTGGAGCATGCAGCCGATCTGCTGTTCTGCCTCGAAACCCTGATCGTCAACCACGGCGCGATTAATGAAGTAGCCGAGCGGACCGGCCTGCAATACCTCGCCGAAATGGCCCGCGCCGTCGTCGACGCGTGCCAAGTGCAAGACCCTGAGTTTTTAGCTCAGGCGCAAGCGCGAGCTAAGGCGGCTCGCGAGCCGAAAGCGCAGGAGCAGGCGGCTGCGTAAGTTGGTAGGTCGTTAGGCGTCTGCATTGAACTGGGCGCCCGATAACCCGGACGTACAAAACCCCGCTTTGGCGGGGTTTTGCGTAGGGAGGTAGATGACTTGGCATTTTTCAAAGACAACGAAGCTGTTCAAGATTTGGCTGGAGCCGACGCTGTACGAGCGAGGCAGAATGAGTTGGAAGACTTGCGCAGCGAACGGCTTGCGAAAGAGCGTATCGCCAGGTTGGACACGTCCACTACCGTGAGCGTTGAGGAGATGGAGGCGCGAACAAACTACTACCCACTCTGACGCAACCGCCGCCGGCGGTTTCAATGGTTATGAGCGTCCTTGCCGGCAATAACCTACCAACGCGCTCATGCAGCGCGCACCGCTAGCAGTTGCTTTGCTTCACCGCAAAAGCTGAACATAACGCCCTTCACGCGAGCACGTTCTGTGCCCCCCGCTATGTATGCGCTGCGCCTCAGCGCTCATTGTTTTACCTAGGAGCTGTACGGTGATGGATCGCGTTCTAGCCTTTTCCCTTTGCCTCTGCCTTACCCTGCTTGGCGGCTGCGTGCACCGCCACCCGATGCCGGGTGCGCAGGAGTACACCGAGTTCATGGCCGCTCAAACCAAGATCGACGCGATGAATCAACATACGCTGGGTAGCCAGGCTAAGCCCTTCGCCTACTCAGAAAAAGACATTCAGCAGTTGGCTGACTACATTGTTCTTATCCAGTCCAACCCCTTCGAACTGTTGCAAACCTCTGCCAACCTGGGCTTTGCGCCCGCGCAGTTTGAGCTGGCGAAACAGCTACGCGTGGCGGCGCTCCACGACACTGCCAACCGGGCGAGCTTAAACGCCAACTCCTGTGATTTGCTCAAGCGCGCTGCAGCCAGCGACTTATTGATTGCCGCCTTAAGCGTGCGCGCACAATGCGCGGACGTGAGCTTGGCCCGAAATCTGGAGGAAATGCTCCAGGCCGCAGACGATGGCTATGGCGTATTGATGACAGTCGCCGCCCGCAAGGACCCCTACGCCGCTTTCTACCCAATGAAAGCCTTTGAGCCGATGAGTTGCGTCGATTCGCCAAGCACTGAAGACGGCACGGCCCAGCCGCCGATGCTGACGCTGGAGCAAGCTCGCGCGGAGGCCTTCTATACCTCTGCCATGCGAGAGGCTAAGCGAGCCCCTGCGGTAGCCAAGCAGTTAGGCGAGCGAGCCTTCAGAGCGGGGTGTTCGGCCAAGGCCTATGCCGAACTGCTGAAAGTGATGGCTCCACAATCCGCCCAGTAAACCGAGGTTCGGCTCGTATCGCCTTCGGTAGTTGTGCGAAAAAAGGGGACTGCGAAAAAAGGGGACAGATTTATTAAGTGGCTCTAAATCCGAGCAACCCAACAAATCCGCCCCCCTTTCCTTTAGATAATGAGTGTCCCGCCCCACCCGAACCCCTACGGACAATCCACTGCTCTTCGCTCCTGATGTTTAGTCCACAACCCCCGACCATTAATCTTCCCCTCAGACCAAGACTCCGTAACCACCGAGCATTTGCCGTCAAAGCGCTCAACAAACGTCCGCGGATAACCTTCAGGCGCCTCTCCACCCAACCGCATCCAGTTCGGATCAGGCGACGTTACGGTCTGATAAGGCATGCAGCCCACCAACATGATCAGCGACAGGGCCACCGCTAGTTTTCCCATAGCAAGCCCAGTCCATTCGGAAGATGTATTAACCGAGCGAACAGCCGTCACCCGCCTAGCACCTTGGAGTTCATCTCCACCAACACACTCAACCCAGCCGCCAACTCCCCCACCGTGGCCAAGAGCTTGCCAATGTCCTGTTCGGGATCCACATAGAAGTATGTCGATAACAAACCGAAGTGTTGTCCCAAATTGGTCGCCAATCGGCGGAAGCGCCAGCGCGCGGATCTGTATCGGATTACCGCCGCGTGCACTGTCGCGCACCCACCAGGCGATGAATTCGAGGGCGTCGAGGCCCTTGGCGTCGCGGGAAATGCCGAAGTTCACGGCGATCAACACTTCGTCCGGCGTGCCGCCTTGGGTGCGGCGTAGCGCGCCCAATGGCAGGTCGCCGTAGGGAGGCAGGCTGAAGAGGCTTTCGGGAATATCGGAAAGATCGACCTTCTCCACCACGGCATCGGTGACGCCTGGAATGGATTCGATGGCGTCTTGCAGCTTTTGCACTTCGGGGGGCATATCAGCTCCGACGGATAGGTGAGAGATAGAACTGCGCTGTCGCGCTACAAAAAAACAAACAGAACGCGCCGCGCCGGCCAGAGAGGCGTAGGCGGCCGCCTTGAGGTGGCGTTTTGCAGAGGGTAACTGATCCCATACCGACAACTCCCGTGCGCGTCCTAGCAACCCCTGCATTTCGCAGCACGATTCCCGCGTTCATGTAGCTAATTGCATCCCAGCATTCGGCCATTGAGCAGCTCGTTTCCAAGAAGCATCTGATTCATCCAACGCAGCGTTTAACGCAACGTGGGTGTCCGTTCTGCACCGCCCAATTTTGACGAAATACGCGCTACGCGTGTTCCGGGGCTGAGCAGCAACCCAGTAACGCCAAACCAAGGATCAGGACGCTTACATGCACGCCTACTCGCCTTTGCTTTTCACCAACACCGTTTCCTCCGATTACCTGCGTAGGTTGGGCGAGGCGGTACACGCCGACGATCAATCTGCAGGCCGCCATCCAAAGCCCGCCCTCGCTATTTACCGGATCGCCGTCGAAGGCAGCAAAACGCGGCAAGGCGGCGTTGTTAAGCGCGGTTCATCAGTGCTGAGGTTCGATCTCGGCGACGGCCACAAAGTAGGCGCCGCGTGTAAAGGGGATTTCGTGGAATACGCCGATGGCAGCACGGCCACGATCATCACCACTGCGGGGAAAACCAACAGTTTTATCGCTGTCGTGGGAAGTCGGCTTAGCAATGGTGACGAAATCGTCGCCACGCCCCTGGAGGGAGCTTTGTACGTAGCGCGCGAAGACAAACCACTGCCCGAAGACTTCCTTACCGACGTGGAGGCGTAATCCAATGAGCGAGGGTTTCTTCATCGGCCGCGGCGATAGAACCAGTTGTGGCGGGCAAGTGCTCGACGGCGATGCGCGTATCAACCTTTTCGGGCTGCTACATGCACGCGAAGGCGACCGGGTTACCTGTGGAAAGGATGGAAAAATCTACCGAATCGTCGGCGGTATTTCCCACATGGAAAGCCACGGCAAGCTCATGGCGGGTACGCTTGATAGCCGGAGCAGTTGCCCGTGTAACGCCACGCTGATCCCCTCAATCCATACCGCTCGCTATCACAACGAATTCCCGGCACCGCGGGCGGCAGGCGCTTTCGCCGAATCGCCGGCCTCGGTTCCAAACAGCGGCTACACAGCGCCGCGCCAGTCTGCGTTTGCCTCTCCAGTGCCGCCGGCCTCCCCCATCGTCACCGACGACGAACCTCAGGAACCGGGTTTCTATGTGGTGACCAAAAGTACGAGCCGCCAAGCGCTGGAAGCCACGCTGTTCCCGCAACCGGATCCGGCGGTGATGCGCAAGTTCAGAGCGCTCAACCCTGGAGCGGGTGACTTTAAGGCGGGCTCGATGATCGTATTGAGCGATCCGAGAAACTATCTGTGCATGCGTGAAGAAGCGCTTCTAATGGAGGCAGCAGCAAAGGCGAAGGAAGCCCTCAGGTTGATAACCGTTGAGGAGGCCGATTTCATGATGCGTCACCGAGCGGAACTCGAAACCTTCCTGGCGCATGGTTCGACCGCGATCGGTATCGGCGAGACCATGTTCGCGAAGCATCTCGATAACGTTAAAAATGTTCTACGAGACATTGAAACCCTACACCAAAGGACATTCCAAAAAGACGGCCATTTGCGGTCGCCTGAATTCTTCGCCGAACGCAAGCGGCTGCTCTCTTTACTCGACATCAGCCTGAACGGCATCACGCGCAAGAGCATAGGTTTCCCCGACCATCCACAACTGAAACATGCGTTGGGGATCTACAACAAAAGCCTGATTCATAAATGGACTGAGGCGGGGGCGCCGGGACAAATACCGGGGTACGCCACGCATATCCGAGGAGTTTCCAAAGCGGCAAAATTTGTGAAATACGGCGGCTGGGTAGGCACTGCAGTCGGAGGCGGCGCTTCGTATATGAAAGTTCAGGAAGTTTGTTCAGCAGGAAACCCTGAAGCTTGTAGAAAAGTTAGATTTACCGAAACCGGCAACTTCATTGGGGGCGCTTTCGGCGGAGCGGTGACAGCAAGTGCGATGACGGTCCCTATTGTATCGACTCTCTGTGTAGCGTTAGGTGTACCCACGGTCGGTTTTGGCACGGTAGTGTGTAGCGTAGTGGTGGTCGGAGTTGCCTCCGTCGGCGTAGGACTTATCGGAGCAGCAGCTGGCGAGACAATGGGGGAGATTATTTACGAGCATGTGAAATGAATACCGCCGAGCAAATTATCGGAACTCTTGGCGGACTAGCACTCCTGGGACAAGCCATCTGGCTAGGTATCGCATTGCATATGGGCTATACAAAAATGGACTTGATGCTTGCCCACCTTAAAAATAGCCCGATAATTGTTGCTCTCGCTCCGATACGGTTTGGAGGCGTCTGGGGAACGCTAATCGTCGTCGGAGGAATATCGAGCGTGGTTACCTTTCCTAACTTCTACCTCAAACGCCGCCATGTTGACGAAGAGGACATTAGGCTCTTCCCCGGTTCCCTCAAAAGAAAACTAGCTTTTTTTCAGTGGAACATACTATGTCTACTCGGCGCGATGACGGTGTTTACCATCATAATTAAATCCGAAGTCCTTAAATAGTGAGCACTGCAAGTTCAGATCGCGAGCTGCATACATGGTTAACTATGATTTCTGGAAATCTACATTTGGCGTCGCGTTCCTCTGCGGCCCGTTTGTAATAATGACCACAGGGCCTTACTTACAGTTTTTATCTAATCGTCACCCTACCCGAAAGCCCCCCGCCTTCCAGCATCTTTGCCAGCCCGTCTAGCCCTCTATCGCAACATCCTCCCCTTCCCACTTAACCGCCAAGCCCCTCAGCGCCTTGATCACTACCTGCATTTCTTCTAACCGCTGCGCTGGCGAGTACGTGACTTCTGACGGCACCTGATCCGTGGCGTGGCGGTTAATAAAGCCGCGCGCTTCAAGCATTCGCAGGCGCACGGTGAGCAGCCGGGCGGAGATGCCGTCGATGTGCCGTTTGAGTTCGCCAAAGCGCATCGGCCCGTTGATGGCCAATGAGCAGAGGATATGCAGGGTCCAGGGCCCGGAGAGCAGTTCGAGCAGGCCGTGCATTTGGCAGGCTTCGCCGGGTTGCTCGAAATGCGGGGCTGGGGTTGCTGATGGCATGGCGGCCTCTTGGCGGGGTTACTTCAAAGTGCCTACTTACGCCCTTGGCCGGCGCGCGCTTAGCATGCTCGCTCACCCGGCAAAGGAGGTTTATTCAATGCATTTATCCATCGGCAGTCAACGCGATAGCTCCGGGCTTAATTGGCGCAGAACGGGGTTGCCAGGGGCCGCCACGGTGCTGTTGATTCACCCGGTGGGTTACGACTTAACGTGGTGGGATGAGCAGGTTCAGGCGCTGACGCCGCATTTTCAGGTGGTGGCGTTCGACCTCCCCGGCCATGGCGGTTCGGTTGCTCGGGCGGATGGCTTTAGCTTTGCGGCTATCAGTGCCCAGGTGGCGCAGCTGATCGAGCACCTCGGCAACGGCGCCGTGCATGTGGTGGGGATTTCGGTGGGCGGTATGGTGGCGCAAACGTTGGCGTTGGCTTATCCCGCGCGGGTGCGCTCGTTGTGCCTGATCGCTACGGCTGCCAGCTTTGCCGATGCGGCGCGCGAAGGCATGCGCGCCCGGGCGCTGGCGGTGGAACACGACGGAATGGCGGCCGTGGTGCAGTCCAGCCTGGAGCGGTGGTTTAGCGCGCAAACCCGGCGCGAACGCCCCGAGCTGATGGCCCGCGTGACGGCCATGTTGCTGGCGGACGACCCAACCGTGCACGCGGCCATGTGGCGGATGATTGCGACCTTTGATGTCGGGAAGCGGCTCGGGGAAATCGCCTGCCCTACCCTCGTTTTGGTTGGCGACCTGGACCCGAGCACACCGCCCGCCGCTGCGGCGGTAATCGCGCAAAATATTGCGGGCGCGCAGATGGTGGTGCTGGCCGATACGTCGCATATCGCCATGGTGGAGTCGCCGGGCGCGGTTAATGCAGCGCTGCTCCAATTTTTGCGGGCGATTGAGTAGCTATCTGCTGACCCGCTCTTTGGTAACGCTCTTCTTCAAGCTTTCACACAAACAAATAGCGCGTTTCCCACCACCCCATCCCACTCCACCAACTTCTGATAATCGTGCGCCATCACCCGCACCTCGAAGTACCGCTCCAACAACCCGCGCAGCTCAGCAAAGCTCACCGCCACCATCGCGTGCTCGTCATGCCACACCTGCATTGCGCCCTTGCCCACGGTCCGTTCAATGCGCAGTTTCAACGATTGCCGCTCGCCTTCTCCGGGGTAGCTCCACGACGAACTGAAGCTGAACAGGCTGTCGTCGCGCTGGGCGGTGTGGGAGACGAAGGAGGCGTTGTCGATGTGGTTTCTGTCCACGGCGTTAAAGCAGAACACGCCGCCTGCGGCCAGGGCGTTGTGGGCGGCGGCGATGCAGGCGGTGAGGCGCTCGAGGGTGGCGCTGTAGTGGATGGAGTACAGAAAGCAGGTGATGAGGTCGACCGGTTCGGCCACGGTGAAAGCGCACATATCTTGGGCGCTGAAGTGCGCTTCGGGGCAGCGCAGTCGGGCTTTGTCGAGCATGGGTGGGTTGATGTCGAGGCCGGCGCTTTGGTAGCCGGCGTCGAGGAAGTGGCGCACATGGGGGCCGGTGCCGCAGGCGAGATCGAGGTGGCGCTTGCCGGCGTTGCCGAAGAGTTGGTGCAGGCGATGGGCGCTGTGGCTTTGGGCGCGGTAGTCAATGTCGGCGCACATCAGGTCGTAGTAGCCGGACAGGTCGGTATAAAGGGCGTTGCCGGGCATGATGACCTGCGCGTGGGGTGGGCTTTGAGGGGCGCGGATGATAGCCGAAGCGTCCCGCTCGCCGGGAAAAATAGGCGCCAGGCCACAGTTTGATGACATGGCTGCGCAGGGCCGACGGTTGTCTGTTCCAATCACCGTTCGCTTGTTTTTTCGCTGTGCTCGCCTCAGGAAGCCGCCCCATGGATCTGCGCTTACTTACCCTTTCCGAGTTTCATAAGGTGTATTTCTATCGCCTGATTACCCTGTTGTTGCTGGTGGTGATGAGCGGCATGACGGCAATGGCGCTGTTCGAAACGCCCAATGGCGAAGCCAAGGTGTTCGCGCTGTTTATGCTGCTGATAACGGGGCGTTTCGCGGTTGAGTGGTTTTGGGTGAAACGCAGCCTGCCCGTGTTGGTGCATGGCGATGAGCTGTTGGTGACCGGCACGGAACACCGCCGCATTGCGCTTTCGCAGGTGCGTTCGGTGACCTCGCGGCACGCGATTTTCATGACGCGCCGCTATCGCTCGTGGTCCGAGCATCTGGCGTTTATGGAGCTCACGTTGAACAACGGCGAACGGGTGATGACGCTGTCGGAAAGCGGCGTGTTTGATTTTCCGGCGGGTAAGGAAACGTTGGTGGCGTTGCGGGCGACGGTGGCGGCGGCAAAGACCAAGGCGCTCACCACGGCGTGAGTCCGGAAGCTCTGTAGGATGGGATTTGTTGGATTTTGCGGGGGGCAACCGCAATCTAATTCGCGGTTTTGGCTTGGTCTTTCGCTGGTTGCGCGCGCGACTGTTGCTGACAGATCTGTCGCCGATTACTTTAGCCATCGCAAGACCCAAACACGTCTAACCAAGGATCGGTCATGGAAAACATCTACCAAACCCCCGCTGCCGCCCTTCTCGAAACGACCGAGCAAGGGCGCTTCTTCGTCACATCCATTCCAAAAATGCTGGTGATGTTTTTCGGCACGTTTGGGGCGTATCAGCTGTATTGGTTTTATAAGCAATGGGCCAGCCAACGCAGCAGCATGCCGGAAGGAATCTGGCCCTTTGCGCGCGCCTTTTTCTCGGTGTTCTTCGTTCACGCGTTGTCGCGGCGAATGACTGCGCAACTCGATGCACAGCAATTGCAAACGCCCCGCTATGACGATGCCGCCACTTGGTACGTGGTGATCACGGTGGTTGGCGTCGTGCTTAGCCGAGCGACCAGTTATGTGGAGTTGCCGTTGGTAGGGTCCATTGCGGTGGATATGTTCGGCCTGCTCAGCGTGGTGCCGTTGGTAGGCTTGCAACGCAAAGCCAACGTCGCCAGTGGCGACCCGCAAGGGCGTGAAAATAGCAGCTACTCGGCGGCTAATTTTGTATGCCTGGCGTTGGGGCTGTCGCTCTGGGGCGTGTTGATTTGGGCGTATAGCCAGTTTGTTTGACGGCTCGCTCTCGGCACTCGGTCGGGCTTCGCTGCGCTCAACCGCAACCTACAAACCGATCCGTCGCTACAGCCGAGCAACAAAAAAAGCCCCGCCATCGCGGGGCTTTTTGCTTCCATCAATTCCCGCGATAAGTCGAAAAGCCATACGGGCTCAACAACAACGGAATGTGGTAATGCGCCACCGCACCGTCGACGGCGAAGATCACTGGCACTTCGGGGAAGAAGGTGGCGGCGTTGTGGCTGCGGAACCAGTCGCCGGTTTTGAAGGTGACGCGGTAGGTGCCCTTTTCCAGTTTTTTGCCTTCGGGGTACAGGGCGGGAATGCGGCCTTGTTCGTTGGTGGTGCCGCTGTTGAGCAGCGTCCAGGTGGCGCCGGTTTGTTGTTCCAGGGTGACGCGCACGTCGGAGGATGGCAGGCCGTCTTGCAGGTTGAGTACGTGCACGCTCAAAGGGTTGTCGGCGGCGTTGGCAAGGCTGGCGACGGCGCTGAGGGCCAGGCTGGCGAGCAAGGTGGTGAGGCGTTTCATGGGTGAGCTCCTGGGTTATGGCTGGGTAGGTAGGTGTTGGCTGATGGCTTTCTGGGCGCAGCCTTCGTCGTTGGCGCTGCCGCCCGCGCCGGCGACGCCGATGGCGCCGATTACTTGGTCGCCGACGCGCAAGGGCAGTCCGCCGCCGAGCAGCAGCAGTTCGCCGACGGTGGTGAGGTTGGCGGCGTCGGGGTTGCTGCGGGCGCGTTCGGCGAGGGTGCTGGTGGCGGTTTTGGTCGACAGTGCGGTGAAGGCTTTGCGTTGCGCGGCCAGGGTGTTGTGCGGGCCGACGTTGTCGTCACGCTGCACCGCCACCAGGTTGCCGCCGCGATCCACCACGGCAGCGACGGCGGTTTGGCCGAGGGCGTGGCAGGTGGCGAGCGTGGTGTCGAGCAGTTGGTTGGCCAGGGCCAGGGTGACGTCGGCGCGTTGGGCAACCGGCGCGGCAGACGGGGCGGCCATGACGGTGGCGCTAAAGGCGAGGGTGAGCAGTGTGAGTGGGGCGATTCGGCTAAGCATGGCGTTTTCCGGTCGGTGACAAGTGGCCGCCATGGTGCGGCGCCCTGCCCCACGGGCCGATTACGCCTGCATTACGAATTTGTAATGGGACAACGGCGCGCAAACGCCTAGCCTTATGCGCCTGTGGTGGAGGAACCCATGCGTATCTTGCTGGTGGAAGACGAAGTGAAAACGGCCGATTACTTGCGTAAGGGGCTGAGTGAGTCGGGCTATTTGGTGGAGGTCGCGCACAACGGCCTGGACGGCCAGCACCTGGCGCAAGAAGAAACGTTCGATCTGATCATTCTGGATGTGCAGTTGCCCGGCATCGACGGCTGGCAGTTGCTGCAGATCATCCGCCGCAAGCAGCAAACGCCGGTGCTGTTTCTGACCGCGCGCGATGCGGTGGAAGACCGGGTAAAAGGCCTGGAGTTGGGCGCTGACGATTATCTGGTGAAGCCATTTTCCTATGCAGAATTGCTGGCGCGGGTGCGTACCTTGCTGCGCCGAGGTCCGCCGCGCGAGGTGGAGCAGTTCTTGGTGGCGGACTTGCACCTCGACCTGCTGCGCCGCCAGGTCACGCGCCAGGGCCAGCGGCTGACGCTGACAAACAAGGAATTCGCCCTCCTGCATTTGTTGCTTAGCCGCGAGGGCGAAGTGTTGTCGCGGGCGCAGATTGCTTCGCAGGTGTGGCAGATGAATTTCGACAGCGACACCAATGTGGTGGACGTCGCCATCCGCCGCCTGCGCGCCAAGGTGGACGACCCGTTTACCTGCAAGCTCATCCAAACCGTGCGCGGCATGGGCTACACGCTGGCGGTGCAACCGTGACGCGCTGGGCGCCGCGTGCGCTGAGTGTGCGGCTGGCGCTGATGTTTGCCTTGGTCAGCGCGCTGCTGTTGGGCGCCATCGGTTTTTACCTGTACCACTCGCTGGAACGGGAAATTGCCTGGCGCGATGACCAGGCGCTGCTGGGGCGGGTGCAGCGGATGCAGGCGATTCTGAGCGACAACCAGAGCATCGAGGCGCTGCGCGAACGGCCGCAGTTGTACGAGAACATGCTGGGCAATCGCGACAATGTGCTGTGGGTGGTGGACGACGCCGGCCGCGTGCTCATCGAAATCAACCCTCCCGGTTTGCCCCGCCCTGTTCTGCCCGCCGCCGCCTCGGCCCAGCTCGGCGACGACCCGGCGGGCAATCCGCTGCGTCTAGCCTGGCAAAGCATGCCCCGTGGTGACCAACAGCTCACGCTGATTGCCGGCAAGCTGCTCACCGAGCGTGAACAGATGCTGGCGGCGTATCGGCTGAAACTGTGGCTGGCCCTGGGCGCCGGCATGCTCCTGGCGTTCTGCCTGGGCTGGCTGGTGAGTCAACGCGGGCTGCGGCCTGTGCGGGAATTGGCGCGACGCACGGCGGCGATCGACAGCAAGCATTTGCACCTGCGTCTGGATGAATTTCAGACCACGGCGGAATTGCAGGCGCTGAGCCAGGCGCTCAATCACATGCTTGCGCGCCTTGAAGGGGGCTTCGGCCAGCTGTCGCGGTTCTGCGAAGACCTGGCCCACGAAATGCGTACGCCGCTGAGTAACCTGATGGGCCACACCCAGCAAACCCTGCAACGTGAACGCACGGTGGCGGAGTACGAAGATTTACTGGTGTCGAACCAGGAAGAATACGAACGGCTGGCGCGCATGATCGACAGCATGTTGTTTCTGGCGCGCACCGAGCAGGCGGTGATCAATCGTCAGCCGGTGGACATGCACGCATTGGGCGAGCAGTTGTGCGAGTACTTCGAAGGCATGGCCGAAGAGCGCGAGGTGGTGTTGCGCAATGAAGCCCAGGGCACCGTGCTGGCCGACCCGGATTTACTGCGCCGTGCGCTGGCGAACTTGCTGGCCAATGCCTTGCGCTATGGCGAAGTGGGTCAGCCGATCACGCTGAGTTCACGGGTGGATGGTGCTTGGGTTGAAGTCAGCGTGCATAACCTGGGGCCGGCGATTGCGGCCGAGCATGTGCCCCATCTGTTTGAACGCTTTTACCGCTGCGACCCATCGCGCGCCCAGCCTGGGGATTCTGGCGGGTTGGGGTTGGCAATTGTGCGTTCGATTATGCAGGCGCATGGGGGCGAGGTTCGGGTGCGCAGTGATGCGGAAGGGACGGTGTTTTCGTTGGTGTTTTTGGCTGAGGAGTAGGCCTGCTAAAAGTTCAACGGCCCCTCTCCCCAGCCCTCTCGCCTGTCCGGCCGACCTAGCGGGCGAGGGGGCAGGTCCGCGGTGTTCTCGCGTACGCGTTTGTCTCGCCTCGCCCGCTTGCGGGAGAGGGGCTGGGGGGTGAGGGCCGAAGCGCACGAAAATCTCCCCGCCTTCATAAATCCAATACAAAAAAACCGGAGCCTCAGCCCCGGTTTGTTCCTAAACCCTCTCCTTATTTCTTGGCCGTCAGCGCGTTATAGCTGGTGAACAAGTTGCGGTAGTCCGGAATGTGGTTGGCGCATAAGGTGCCCAAGCCTTCGATGTCGTTGCGCCAGTCGCGGTGCAGCTCGCAAGCCACGCCGAACCAGTTCATCAATTGTGCACCAGCGGCGGACATGCGGTCCCAGGCGGCGTCGCGGGTCATTTCGTTGAAGGTGCCGGAGGCGTCGGTCACCACGAACACGTCGAAGCCTTCTTCGATGGCCGACAGGGCCGGGAACGCTACGCACACTTCGGTTACTACGCCGGCGATGATCAGTTGTTTCTTGCCGGTGGCCTTGATGGCTTTAACGAAATCTTCGTTGTCCCAGGCGTTGATCTGACCAGGGCGAGCGATGTATGGCGCCTCGGGGAACATCTCTTTCAGCTCTGGCATCAGCGGGCCGTTGGGGCCGGTTTCGAAGCTGGTGGTAAGGATGGTGGGCAACTTGAAGAACTTGGCCAGGTCGGCAACGGCCAGCACGTTGTTTTTGAACTTGTCCGGTTCGATGTCGCGAACCAGGGAGAGCAAACCGGCTTGGTGGTCGACCAGCAGAACCACGGCGTTGTCTTTGTCGAGACGGTTGTATTTGTAAGAAGTAGTCATGGTGCGTTCCTCGCTTTCTGATTGGGTGCCGGATAGTCGGCGGTAAGGGTGTGTTTCGTTTGCCGCTGCGTTTGTGTTCGCTGCGGTATGGGTAAAGCTTAAAATCGACACCCTTTCTGCACTAGACTGCAAAAATTGCCTCTAGCGTTCTATTTGGAGAACGATGTTGGAAGACCTCAACACCCTCTACTACTTCACCCAAGTGGTGGAACACGGTGGCTTCGCCGCTGCCGGGCGCGCGCTTGACATGCCCAAGTCGAAACTCAGTCGGCGTATTACGCAGTTGGAAGAACGCCTGGGCGTCCGCCTGCTGCACCGCACCAGCCGGCACAACGCGTTAACGGAAATCGGCCAGGCCTATTACCAGCGCTGCGTGGCCATGCGCGTGGAGGCGGAAAGCGCCGCCGAGGTGATCGAGCGCAACCGCAGTGAGCCGCGCGGGCTGGTTCGCCTGGCCTGCCCCACTACGTTGCTCAACTCATGGGTGGGGCCGATGCTGACGCGCTACATGCTCAAGTACCCGCTGGTGGAGCTGGCGATTGAAGCCACCAACCGCCGCGTGGACGTGCTGCACGAAGGCTTCGACATCGCCCTGCGTGTGCGTTTTCCGCCGCTCGAAAACACCGACATGGTGATGAAGGTGCTGGGCAACAGCACGCAATGCCTGGTCGGCCACCCGCAGTACGCGCAGTGCCTGGACGTGGGTTTTGCGCCGGAAGAATTGAGTCGCCTGCCGAGTCTGTTTTGGGGCGGGCAGCAGCGCGAGTATCAGTGGGAGTTGTTCAGTGCCGAAGGCGCAAGCCTGCAGATCAACCACCGCCCGCGCATGGTCACCGACGACCTGCGCGCCCTACGCGACGCGGCGCTGGCGGGCGTGGGCATTGTGCATTTGCCGAGGGTGGCGGTGAGGGATGATCTGGCCGCCGGCACGCTGGTAGAGATGCTGCCGGGGTGGACGCCGAAATGCGGGATCGTGCACGCCATCTTTCCCTCGCGGCGCGGGTTGCTGCCGTCGGTGCGTACATTGATTGATTTTCTTGGGGAGGAATTCAGTTTGAGTGATATGGCGTGACGGTCTTCACTCTCCCCGGCCCTCCCGCCTGGAAGAGAGGCTAACCGCAATCGGTGACTAAACGGCGTCGAGGCTCCCCTCTCCCGCTTGCGGGAGAGGGGCTGGGGGTGAGGGCCAGCCGTGACGCGTTATTTGCAAATGTGCTTTGCAGGCCCACCCCATCGCGGCTAAAGCCGCTCCCACAGGTTTTTTTGCTATTTCAATACCGGCGTGCGCGGCGGGATTACGCGCTTACTCCCCGTCGCTTCATATGCCGAGGCCAGTTGCAGCAGCGCCGAATCGTCGTACGCCCGCCCGGCGAAGGTCAGGCCGACGGGCATACCGATATCCGCCATCACGCCCATGGGCACCGTCACGGTCGGCACGCCAAGGTGGCGGATGGCGAGGTTGCCGTTAGCCACCCACACGCCATTGCTCCAGGCGATGTCGGCCGAGGCCGGGTTAACGTCGGCGTCCGCCGGGCCAACGTCGGCCACGGTGGGGAACAGCACGGCGTCGAGGCCCAAGGTGTCCATCCAGTCTTCCAGGTCTATACGCCGGGTTTTTTCCAGGCCGCGCAGGCCGTCCGGCAAGGTTGGAATCTGATCCCACGGGGTGATGCCCCGCTCCGCCATGCGCACGTATTCGTCCATGCCGGCGGCCAAGTCGCCTTCGCGGTTGGGCAAGGTGCCGGGGTCGTGGGGGAACATTTTTGCGCCGTCTACATCTACCAGGCGGTTAAGTGCCGGGTCGCCGTTGGCTTGTAGAAACTCGTCAAAAGCCCAGGCTGACAAGTCCCACAGTTCGTGGTGCAGGAACTCCGGCGACACCAACCCACGGTTGAATACGGTGGGCGCACCGGGGCGGTCGCCTTCGCAGTTGGAGACCAGCGGGAAGTCCACTTCAAGCACTTCGGCGCCGGCGGCTTCCAGCGCCTGGCGTGCCTGTTGCCACAGGTCGATCACCGAAGCCCGCGTGTGAATGCGCTGCCCGGTCGGCCCGCCGATGCCCGGCGCCTCGCTGGTGCCAGCCTCGGGGTCGGCGTTGATAAACATGCGCGGCACGCCCAGGCGTTTGCCTGCCAGGGCCTGGGGGCTAGCAGCGAGCGCCGGGTAAGACGCCGGGCGCACTTCGGCGACGCTGGGAATCGGCACCCACGGCTGCAAACGCCAGAGGTCGCCACGGGTGTCGGGGTCTTCGGCGACGATCTGGTCGAGCACTTCGAGCAGGTCGGCCATGGTGCGGGCGTAAGGCACCACCACGTCCATGGTCGGCGTCAGCGGCCAGTTGCCGCGCACGGAAATCACCCCGCGCGACGGCGTGTACGCGCACAGGCCGTTGTTGGAGGCTGGGCCACGGCCGCTGGACCAGGTTTCTTCCGCCAGGCCAAACGCGGCGAAGCTGGCCGCAGTTGCCGTACCAGCGCCATTGGAGGAACCGGAGGCAAACGGCGCGGTCAGGTAAGCCGCGTTGTACGGGCTCTCGGCGCGGCCATACACGCCGCGTTGCATACCGCCGTTGGCCATCGGCGGCATGTTGGTTTTGCCCAGGCAAATGGCGCCGGCTGCGCGTAGGCGTTCAATGGTGAAGGCGTCACGCTGGGCAACCAGATTGGCAAACGCGGGGCTGCCGGAAGCGGCGGTCAGGCCTTTGACCAAGTAGCTGTCTTTAGCGGTATAGGGAATGCCGTCGAGCGGACCGAGCGTTTTGCCGGCGGCGCGGCGGGCATCCGAGGCGTGGGCTTCTTCGAGCGCGG
Organism: Pseudomonas sp. AC229; assembly: GCF_979254655.1. Taxonomy (NCBI): domain Bacteria; kingdom Pseudomonadati; phylum Pseudomonadota; class Gammaproteobacteria; order Pseudomonadales; family Pseudomonadaceae; genus Pseudomonas; species Pseudomonas sp. AC229. The sequence goes on along the minus strand of NZ_CEEDHK010000019.1, from coordinate 47,089 downwards.
CGGGGTTGCGCACGACGACGGCATTGAGGGCGGTGGCGGTGTTGGCGCCGTCGTAGGCGTCGATGCGTGCGAGATACGCCTGCACCAACTCGACGGCAGTGGTGCGGCCGCTTTCGAGCGCGGCGCGCAGGTCGGCGATGGACGCTTCGGTGACTTCGATCATGCTGGCCTCATAGCGTTGGCAAATGAGCGCGCGGCGCAAGGGCTACGTGCTTAGGCTGCCTATTCTGCCTCAAGGCCAGGCGATGACAACTGTGTGGCGCGTCGGCTATCGCTTGCCGAACCGCTGGTTCCATTCGGTGACGACTTCGCCCAGGGTCAGCGGCGCGCCGCTGCGTATCCAGGCTCGGAATTCACGATTAAGGGTGAACTGCTCGCCGCAGTGTTCGATGAAAAAACGGCGGACGTTTTGCGTGACGCGAAAGTTTTTGCGCAACGGGGTTCCGGTGGTGAGGAGTTCGGAGTGCCAGTCGAAAGCCATGGTGCTGCTCTGCAAAATGAAGGGGTGCTCCTTGTACAGCAAAGCAGATTCACGCCACAGGCTCCGGCGTGTTTCCAACGCATTCTCAGAACCGACCCGCGTAGCGCACGGGCAGCGTCCGTAGGCGAAAGTCCCGCACGGGGCGTTCGCCTACGGGAGCCGCTCGTGCGGGAATTAGCCGGCGATGAAACTCAGCAGATCTTCGTTCAATTGCTGCGTGTGGGTCGCGGCAAAACCGTGCGGTGCGCCTTTGTACACTTTCAGCTCAGCGCCTTTGATTTGCTGCGCGGCCAGTTTGCCGGTGGTTTCGAACGGCACGATCTGGTCGCCGTCGCCATGAATCACTAGGGTCGGCACGTCGACTTTGGCCATGTCCGGGCGGAAGTCGGTGTCGGCGAACGCCGTTACGCAATCCACGGTGCCTTTGAGCGAGGCCAGCAAGGCGATGTTCAGGGTTTGCGTCAGCACGCCCTCGGAAACCACTTGGCCCTGGTTGGTGCCGTAGAACGGCGCGGCGAAGTCGGCGATGAACTGCGCGCGGTCTTTGAGCAGGCCGGCTTTGATGCCGTCGAATACCGAGGCGTCGACGCCTTCAGGGAACGAGGCACTTTTGCCGAAGATCGGCGTTACCGCACCCAGCAGCACCAGCTTGGCGACACGGGCGGTGCCGTATTTGCCGATGTATCGGCTGACGTCGCCGCCACCCATGGAGAAGCCCACCAGGGTGATCTCTTTAAGGTCCAGGTGTTCGATCAACTGGGCAATATCGTCGGCGAAGGTGTTGTAGTCGTAGCCGGTCCACGGCTGGCTCGAACGCCCGAAGCCGCGACGGTCGAAAGCGATGGTGCGGTAGCCACGGGAGCTCAGGTACTCCATTTGGTATTCCCACATGTCGGCGTCCAGCGGCCAGCCGTGGCTGAACAGCACGGGCTTACCGCTGCCCCAATCTTTGTAATAAATCTCGGTGCCGTCTGTGGTGGTGAATGTGCTCATGCTTCTCTCCTGAAGGGTCCGTTTTTCATCTGAACAAGGCGCCGGTAGCGCCTGTACCGCCAGCTACTATCCGCCTGCAATGTGACGACGAATTGCACGGCTGTGCTGGGTTGCGTTTGGCCTGTAGAGGTAAGCACGTGTTCGCAATTTTTGCGTTGCGACCAACGTCTACGTTAGCCCTGCGATAAGCTCGCGGCGCGGCCGAGTGGTCCACCCTTTTTTCTGTTGCTGGAGCTTTTCATGCGTGCATCCCCTTCCCTGGCCACGGCCTTTTTTCTGCTGCTGGCGGCGCTGGGCGCCAGCAACAGCGCTGTGGCCAAGGACCACTTTCGCGTGTGCTGGAGCGACTACTCGGGCGCGTTGCCGTGGGGCTATGCGGCGCAGCAAAACGTGCTGGCGCGCTGGGCGAAGAAGTACGGCATCAGCATTGATGTGGTGCGCGTCGACACCAGCAGCGATGCCGCCAAGCAATACGCCGCCGGCCAGTTCGATGGCTGCACCATGAATGCCCTGGAGGCGCTGACCGTGCCTGCTGCGGCCGGCATTGACACCACCGCGCTGATTCTGAGCGATTTCTCGGCCGGCAATGACGGCGTGCTGCTGCGCGGGCGCACTCAACGCGCGCAAGACCTCAAAGGCAAAACCGTGCAGGTGGAGGAAAATTCGGTGGCGCATTACGTGTTGGTGCGCGCGCTGGAGTCGGTGCAGTTGAGCGAAGAGGACGTCACCCTCACGCCGCTGACCGATGAAGGCGCCGCGTTCGCCAGCGGCACCGGGGATGCGCTCGCCATTTCCAATCCGGCGTTGGCGCCGTTACAGGCCGGCAGCGACCGCACGCTGGTGTTCAGCTCGCACCGTCTGCCCGGCGAAGTGGTGCACCTGTTCGCCGTGAATACCGACACCTTGCGCGCCAACCCGGCGCTCGGTCGCGCGCTGACTGGCGCCTGGTTCGAACTGATGAAACGCATGAGCGCCAGCGACGAAAAAGGCGCCGCCACGCTGGCGGCCATTGCCAAAAGCGCCGGCGCCGACCTGCCCGCTTATCAGGACCAACTGAGCAAAACCCGCTCGTTCTACACGCCGCGCAGCGCCGTGGCATTCGCCGAAAGCCCGGCCCTGCCGGCCGCCATGCAGCGCCTGGCAGACTTCGCCTTTAGCCATCACATGCTCGGCAAAGCCACCAGCGCGCAGAGCATTGGCGTGTCGTTCGCCAACGGCGTGGTCAACGGCAGCCCAGCCAATATCAAGCTGCGCTTCGAGCCGGCGTTTATGCAGGTGGCGGCGGACGGAAAGCTGTAACTAGCGCGCCAAACCGCGCAAATGCAGAAAGCCAAACAGCAGCACCTGCATACGCTCCAGCCAGGGAAACGCCTGCTGCTTGAGGCGGTTATTGAACAGAAGCGCTTCGCCGGCATGGGCCAGCAGCAATACACCAGTCAGCAGTAACAACGGTCGATGCAACGGTTCGCCGAACGGGTAAATGACATTGAGCAAAGCCATCAGCCAGAACATGGCCAGAGCGCCTTTCAAGAACGACATCACATGCATGGAAAACATCCGTAGGTTGGGTTGAGCGGAACGCGAAGCCCAACGTGACGTCCCCCGCCACATCAAACAGAACGGCTCACCACAGGCTTAAACGGCATGTTGGGCTTCGCTTTAGCTCAGCCCAACCTACGGATTCAGGCCGGCTTTTTCTCCCGCACTTTTGTTTGGCCGGGGCTAGCGCAGGGTGAGGCTGATGGGGCTGTCGGCGAAGTCGAAGCAGCCGAGGAACGTCTTGATGTCGAGCAGGTCGCCGTCCACCTTCACGTCGCCCAACACCGCGCCCTTGAGCAGGCTGTTTTGGCCGCTGATTACGGTGTCCAGGTAGCTTTTATCGAGGGTCAGTTTCAGTGTCGTGCCGTCTGGAATACCGCGGTGCAGTTGCACCACGCCACGGCGAATTTCCAGCGCCCATTGCTCGTTAATGTCGGGGAAGCTGAAGCCGAGTGTGAGGTTTACGTCGTCGGCTTTGTCCGGGTCGACACGGGTGACCCAGTTTTGCAGGAACACCTTCACCGGCAGGTTTTTCAGCATGTCGGGGGAGAGAAAGGTGCCGCGCAGGCGCTTGGCCATTTCCGTGAGTTGCGCCTCGCCCAGAGTGCCCTCCAGTTCCATGGCGCTGGTGAGGTACCAGTTGCGCCAGTTGATGTTCATTTGCGCGTAGCCCAGTTTGCGGAAGCTGCGGGCTTTGATGTCCCGCGCCATTGTGTCGTCATGGTCGATACGAATCACGTAAGTCGCCAGCTCGGCCGCCCACTGGTAGTCACCTTTCAGATACGCATCGCCAGCGGCGAGCAGCACTTTGTCGTGGCCACCCATCAGCTCGACCATGCGCGTGGCTTTCTCCACCGGAGGAATCGGGTTGAGGTCCACCGGGTCGCCTTTGAACCAGCCCAGATAACCCTCGTAAATTTGCCGAACGCTGTGGCTGACGGTGCCGTAGTACTCACGCAGATACGGCGTATAGCCGGCCAGGTGCGGCGGCAGTTTGACCTTTTCCACCAGTTCATCCGGGGTCAGGCCTTTGTTCATCCAGCGCACCGTTTGATCGTGAATGTAGGCGATGCCGTCGCGGGTCATGCGCAGCACTTCTTCCACGTTCTCGGCGCCACTTACCGGGCGGCCGTGGGACGGCACCATGTACTCGGCGTGGTAGTCGCGCAGCAGGTCGAGGCTGTTCACCCACGCCACCGGATCGCGAAACTTGGCGCCGCGCAGGGTGTGGATGTTAGGCAGCGTCGGGCCTTGATCGACCTCGGCGCTGAGCAGCACGCGACTGTCGGGCAGGTACATGACAATCTCGTCCGGCGCCTCGCTCGGCGCCCAGCGCAGTTGCACGCGCAGGCCGGCGATGGTGGTGTCGAGTGTGTCTTTGAAGGTGATGGTGGGCGCGATGAACGTGCTCTGCCCGCCCACGGCAATCGGGCCGATGCCGCCGTTCATGTCTTTACGGTCGGCCTCGTTCAACGCCGCACCAAAGGTGTAGGCCGAGCGCATGGCCAGAATCGGGCCGACCAGCGCGCCTTGAGTGACCACGTTTTCCAGCAGGGTTTCGTGGGCGTAAATCTGCACCTCGCCGCTTTTCACCTGCTCTTCCGAGACGAAGCCCTTCACGCCGTTGATGTGGTCGGGGTGAAAGTGGCTGTAGACGATGGCCTTCACCGGCTTGTCAGTGATTTTGCGGAACTCGGCGAATACCTTGGCCGACTCTTCCGGCGACTCGCCGGCGTCGAAAATGATCAAGCCTTCCGGGGCGATCACCATCACGCTGTTGGCAATGCTCCAGCCCACGGCCGAATACACCGCGTCGGTGACTTTGTAGATTTGCTTGTTGAAGACCTTGGTGTGCTCGGCCAGCTCGGTGTTGATCGACGGCTGAATGGTTTCGGCAGGCAGCGCTGCCAGGGCAGACAACGGCAGGGTGGCGGCCAGCAGCAGGCCGCTGAAGCGAGTGAGTGCGCGCATGGGAGACGTCTTTTGTTGTTATGGACGAGCGCACCTTGGCAAAGGCAGACTGATAATTCCAATGCAAAATTATTCACTTTCCGATGCGAGAACCGCATGAATGACCTGCGCCAGCTTCGCCACTTCGTTGCCGTTGCCGAACACGGCCACTTCGCCCGCGCGGCCGAGGCGGTCAACCTCAGCCAGCCCGCCTTGTCGCGCAGCGTGCAAGCCTTGGAAGCCAGCCTGGGCTGCCAACTGCTCGACCGTGGCCCGCGCCAGGCGGTGCTCACGGCCCACGGCAAGTTGGTAATGGAACACGCGCGCCGGTTGTTGGAAGCCAACCGCTCGCTGCACAACGCCGTTAGCCAACTCGGCAACCTAGAAGCCGGCGAGCTGCGCCTGGGCGCCGGCCCCTACCCTGCCGCCCACCTGATACCCCGAGCACTGGGCAAGCTGGTGAGCCAGTACCCGAAAATCCGCGTACAGCTGGCTATCGGCGATTGGCGCAGCCTGCGCCAGCGCCTGCTCGATGAAAGCGTGGAGCTATTTGTGGCCGACTGCCGCGAACTGCAAGGCGACCCGCAGCTGACCATCGAACCGCTTAAACCGCGCACCGGCGTGTTCTTCTGCCGCCCCGGCCACCCACTGCTGCAACAACGCAACCTGACACCCGAAGCGCTCGCCGCGTACCCGCTGGCGGGCACGTTATTGCCCGAAGAGGTTGAACGCGCTTTGCGCCAAGTGAGCGGCCGCGAGCAACCGCTGGGCATCGAATGCGACAACTTTATGGTGCTCAAAGCGCTGGTGGCGTGCAGCGACGTGATCAGCCTGTCGCCGTGGGATGTGGTGGCCGAAGACGTCGCTGCCGGGCGCCTCGACATTTTGCCGCTGGCCAGCGATCGCCCCGCCCAGCAATCGGCCTATGGCGTAGTGATGCGCGCCGGGCACAGCCTGTCGCCGGCGGCGCAGGCGATGCTCGAGGAAATACGCAAAGAGGATGAAGTGGCACAAGCCGCCGCCTGAACGCACCCCGACCTGCCCTGCCAAAACCTGTAGGAGCTAGCTTGCTAGCGAACCCTGCAAACATATTTCTCGAATTCCGTTCGCAGGGTTCGCCACCAAGGTGGCTCCTACAAAATGCAGATCGAGCAGGCGGCGGACGGCATTTCAGCGCGAGTAATACCCCACGGCCACCAGGTAGTTGCCGACCTTTTGCAGGTACGCATGTTTGTGTTCGTTGCGTTCGGTCACGGGGTTGCGCCAGAGGTATTCCAGTTCGCCATGCCCGTCGCTTGCGATGGCGTCGAGCATGCGTTGGCCGATGGCGGCGCCGTCGGGGGCTTTCAGGTTGGCGAAGTCGGTGCCGATTAGGCGGCGGTTGTAGCCATGGGCGACGAAGCGTTTGCTGGTGAGGTCGACCACAAAGACGTACAGGTCGTCTTGCAGGTAGCGCGGGTCCAGGTCGTTGATGGCGGTGAAGGTGGTTTTCGCGTCTTTGTCGATGGCGGCCGCCGCTTCGGTCAGCAGTTTTTTCGCTTCTTCGGGCTTGGCCCGTGGCAGGTAGTAACCGACGGCGAGAATGCGGTCGTTGATGCGTTGGAAGTAGGTGTGTTTGCGCTCCACTTTGCCGTCCTGCCGGTTGACCCAGCGGTATTCGGCTTCGTGAATTTCGCCTTCCGGCTCGCTGATGGCGCGGGCGAAGGCGGTTTTGGTGTCGGCGTCCAGGGTGGCGGATACGTCGCGCCCCACCAGCATCACCGACGGGCCACCACTGGCGAGCATCACGCCCTGGGTGTTGACCACGTACACGTACAACTGCCCGGTCACGAATTCACCCTGACGGCTGAAGGCGGCCAGCGCGGCGTCGCCGTTTTTCTCGTAGTAGTCCACCGCTTTGAGCAGCAGCGCCTTGGCGTGTTGGGCTTCTTGTTGATACGCCGCATCGGTCTGCGCGAACGCCTGATAGCCAGGCACCAACAGCGACAACACCAACAGCACACGGGTGAGCAACGTCATGGAAGAACTCCGCAGGGTTTGAATGGCTTGCAGTGTAGACGCGCGCCCGACCATTCATCCAACCCGCTGAACCAAAGCGCGACGGCTGTTTCACAACTCAACACCACAACAACAAAGGCCGCCCGCCATGAAAGCCCGACTGCTTGCCCTGCTCTTTTCCAGCGTTGCCTCCACCGGCGTGTGGGCCGAAGCCTGCATGGTCGACACCCGCGCACAGAGCGCGGCGGTGCCGATGGTGGAAGGCAAAACCTGCTACGAATACCAAGGCGCACCGGCCGGCAGTCTCGACTGGTCGTGCAGCAACGAAAGCAAAGAGACCCTGGCCACCAACAAGCACAAAGTCGCTAGCTGCCCGGCAAAACCCAGCGGCACCTGCACCGCCACGCTGACCCAGGAAGCGCTGGCGAACCAGCGTTCGAGCAGCAAGGACAAAAATGCCGACTCGGTGAATATCCCCAAAGGGGCCAAGGTGCTGACCTACTACTACGACCTGAAAGACGCGTCGCAGGCGCGCACCGATTGCGAAAAAGCCGGCGGCCAATGGGGCATTGAATAGCCGCCTACTTCGGGCCGCGCGCCATGCTGTGAAGCACGTGGTCGCGCCGCACCCAAGCGTGAAACAAGGCGCCGGCCAAATGCAGCAGCACGGTGGCGAACAGCAAATACGCGAGGTAGCGATGGGCCTTGCGCAGCACGGCGAAGGTCGGCGCGTCGGCGGGCAGCAAGGCCGGCAATTGCAGCGCGCTGCCCAGCATGACCGGATCGCCCGCTGCCGAAATCATCGCCCAGCCTACCAACGGCAAGGCCAGCATCAGCGCATACAGCAGCACGTGAGACAACTTGGCGGCCAGCGCCTGAACAGCGGGCAAATCGGCGGGCAACGGCGGTGTGGTCGAGCTGAAGCGCACCACCAGCCGCACGATCACCAGCAGCAAAATGGCGATGCCCAACGGCTTGTGCAAATTGATCAGCCACTGATGCCGCTCCGACACCGAGGCCACCATGCCCACGCCCACAAACAACATGGCCAGGATCATTACGGCCATCAACCAATGCAGAACGCGCGCGGGCAAAGAAAAATGTTGAGCGCTCATGGGCGGGACTCCTGCGAAGCACTGGCGGGCAAGGAACTGACTTCACCCGTGCGGCGTTTATACGAAGCCGCGTACGCGGCGGAACGGGCGGCGAGCAACGGGTCGTCGGAGCCTTCGATGCCGCTGGGCAAAATCAGCGGGTCGTAGTTGATGTCGCGGCATTCGCCGTTGTCTTGCGCTTGCTCGCGTTCGATAACCAGCGTGCCGGCAGTGACGGTGCGGTGTTCGCCGCTCCAGGCTTTGCTGGCGTCGTTGCTCGGGTCGCCGGGGTTGGCGAGCGTCAGCACTAAGTCCCAACGCTGCGCACCCGCCGCCAGGCGCTGCTGCAAGTCGGCGAGCAAGTAGTTCTCAGCCTGCGGCGCCACGCTGTCCGCCGGGGTGGTGGCGACCATGCTCCAGCGCACGGTCTGGCGTTGGCCGGCGGCGTTGGTGAGGTAGAAGGCGTTCACGCTGTTGTAGGTTTCCGTGACGAAACTGGCGGCCGGCTTCGCGGTTTTCGCCCAGGCCAGAAACGCACCGGTTTCCGGGTGCGAGGCGAAGAAAGCGCCGGCCTTTTGTGGGTCGGGTTTGCCGGTAGCCGGATCTGGCGCGGTGGCTTGCAGCAAGCCAAAAAATGCCTCCGGCGTACCCACCGGAAACACCGGCATGCTGTTCATGCCGGTGCGCCATTGCTGACCGTTGGCCTGCTGGAAACGCAGCGCCATGCTGCGTAACGCCGCTGCGCTGTCGGGTGAATAAGGGTTACCCGTCGGCAAGGAAAACCGCCCCTGCACCGGCGTGCGGGTGGCGCTGAACACCTCGGCAGAGGACAGCGAGGCCGCCGCGCCGCTGCTCTCGAAGTAGCCCGTTACGCACACGCCTTTGGGGTGATTACGGCGAAAGCCGGGATGCTCGCCGTTGTTCTTTTCCAACACGTCGACCACGCGGTCGGGGGTCAGGCGCTCGGGGCTGAAATAGCCGCCGGTATAGGCCAGCGCGCCGGCCAGCAGCAGCGTCACCGCGCCGATGGCGCCAACGCGCAGGGCCAGGCTGAGCGGGCTGAGCGGGCTGAGGGGCGGCCGCGGTTGAGGGTCGTTTGGTGCCATGGGGAACTCCAGAATCAGGCGAAGGTGCAGTCAGACGCCCCGCCTTCGGGTTTATTCCCTGGCCACGAATTAATTTATTTTTGTGGGGCGGCGGGAATAAAGTCGTCCCTGCGTCGTCTCTCGTTCCACACGCTATTTTACTAACGCTACGTTCTGGAACCTGCACCGCCATGCACGGTATCGATGACCAACTGCGCGAGTTGCTGCCCCGCCTGCGGCGCTTCGCCCAGTCGCTGACCCGCAACCCCACCAGCGCCGACGACCTGGTGCAAGCCAGCCTGGAAAAAGCCCTGGGCGCCTGGGCCGGCAAGCAGCCCGACGGCGACCTGCGCGCCTGGCTGTTTGCGATTGTGTACCGCCAGTTTCTCGATGCGCACCGCAGCGCCAGCCGTTACAAGCGCGTGCTGGAACTGTTTACGGGCAGCCAGGACGATCATTACGCGCCCTCCGCCGAGCGTACCGTGGTGGCGCAAACCACCCTCGCCGCCTTCGAGCGCCTGCCCCATGAGCAGCGGGCGATTTTGTTGTGGGTGACGGTGGAAGGCCTGCGTTATCAGGAAATTGCCGAAATTCTTAACGTGCCAATCGGCACCGTGATGTCGCGCCTGTCCCGCGCGCGCCAGGCGTTGCGCCAACTCAGCGACGGCGAAATCACCTCACCAGCCTTACGGGTGTTGAAATGAACGACCTGCCCCCAACCGAACACGACCTGCACGCTTACGTCGACCGCCAGCTCAACGAGGCCGACCGCGATCGCGTGGCGCGTTATCTCAGCGCCAACCCGGAGTTGGCCGAGCAGGTTCGCGCCTGGCAGCACGACGCCCAGCACCTGCGCGCCGCGCTGAGCGGCGCCCTGCACCTGACGCCCAACCCGCAACTGGACCCCGCCGCCATTCGCCACAACCAGCGTCGTCAGCGCGGCCGGCAGTGGGCGACGGCGGCGGCGCTGTTTGTTGCCGTCAGCCTGGGCAGCGTCGGCGGCTGGCACGCGCGCACCGTCAACCTGGCCAGCCACATGCTGCCCATGGCCGACGCCGTGCAGGCCTACCGCATGTTCGCCCTCAAAGACGGCATGGCCAACGACTGGACACTGGCGACCAGCACCGATGCGCAAAGCTGGCTCGACCGCCACTTCGCCCGGGCCGACCGCATTCCGGATCTGGCCGGCGCCGGGTTTACGCCGGTAGGTGGGCGAATGATCAGCACCGAACAAGGCGCGGCGGCTATGTTGGTGTATGAGGATGCCAATGGCCGCAAGGTGAGCTTTTATATTCGCCCGCCGGGCCCGCAGCACTACTTGCTCGACCGTGGCGCGCGGCGGGATGGGGAATTGCAGGCGGATTATTGGTCCAGTGATGAGTACAACTATGCGCTGGTGGCGCCGGCGGATGATCCGGCGGTTGAGCCGGTTCGGCGGGGGTTGGGGCGGGCGATTTGATGGCGTTTCGGGGTGAGGGGCTTTTAAGCGTCAACGCTGCCCCTCGAACCACTCCAGAACCACCTCACGCGCCGGATGCGCCGCCCCCTGCGCACTCAACCACAGCGCGTACACCCCGCCCGTCTTAAGCGGCTGCCCAAACGGCACCAGCAAATTGCCCCGCGCCAACGCGTCCTGTGCCAACACCTGATCGCTCACCGCCACGCCCAAACCACGACTCGCCGCGTCCAGCGCCAGGTCATCGAGATTGAACTGAAGATGCTGAAACCCCGGCCCCGCCTCTTCGCCGTGCGCGTGCAACCAGGTGGTCCACTCGAACCGGCTCGGCGAACCATGAATCAGCGGATGGGCTGCCAACTCGGCCACTGAACGCGGCGGCGCTAGGCCGCTGGCGAGCGTGGGGGCGCAGACGGGAATCAGGTATTCCTCAAACAGGGGCAATACCTCGCGCCCGTCCAGCCCGTCGCGCAGGTACAGCACGTAAGCGTCGCAGTCGCCATCGGTGTCCACCGCTTCACCGCCCACGGTTTCAATGGATAACGCCAGGCGCGGGTGCGCGGCGTAAAAGCTGGTCAGCCGGGGCAACAACCAGCGCACGGCCAAGGACACAAAAATGCGGATGCGAAACGGCCGCTCGGCGTTGGCCGGCAGCAGTGAACGCTCCAGCGCGGCCAGCTCGGCGAGCAGGCGTTGCGCCACGGCCAGCACCTGCTCGCCGCTGGCGGTCAGGGCGACTTGTCGGCTGCTGCGCTCGAATAACGCCACGCCGTAGTGCTCTTCGAGCTGCTGAACCTGCCGGCTGACGGCGCTCTGCGTGAGGTGCAGGCGCGCGGCGGCGTCGGTGAAGCTGCGGGTGTCGGCGACCTGCACCAGGGCATTTAGCGCTGGCAGGGAGGGCAATCGGCGGATGGATTCCATGGCAGGCCCGTCTATGCGTTTAGCGAATAGCTGCATGAGTTATTAGCGCTGGAGTGTACCGCTGGTTTTGCCTATTTTCGCTCCCTTCACGCCAACACTGGCTCGCGCAAGCATGCAGCAGGCGCATAAGGAGAACGGACATGACAGAGTCGCGCGGAACCGCGTTAGTGGTGGGCGCCGGGGTAGTCGGTATCGCCACGGCCTTGTGGCTGCAGCGCTTTGGTTGGCAGGTGTCGCTGTTGGATCGGCAACCGCCCGGCACCGCCACCTCGTTTGGCAATGCCTGTACGTTCGCCACCTATGCGGTGGAGCCGGTGGCCACGCCCGGCATTTGGCGGCAGGCGCCAGCGCTGTTGTTCAAAGCGGATTCGCCGTTGCGGGTGCGCCCGGCCTATTTGGCCAAAATCGCACCGTGGCTGTGGCAGTTTTTGCGCCACTCCAGCGAGCAGCGTGTGCAGGCAATCAGTCATGAACTGCGCACGCTGCTCACGCCGTGCATGCAGGCGTGGGCCACGTTGTTTGATGACGCGCAGGCGCACGATCTGGTTCGCCACGACGGCTCGCTGTATGTATTCGAGGCTCACGAGCGACATGTTGCCCAAGAAATGGTCGCGTACCACCAGGCGTTCGACGTGCCGATTCGCCTGGTGGAAAACGCCGAATTGCATGCCTTGGAGCCGGCGCTGAATGCCCGTGCGGCATTGGGCGTGGAGCTGCCGGGGGTGAGCCGCACGCTCGATCCATATGCACTGAGCGTGCGTTTGTTCGAGCGTTTTCTTCAGCACGGCGGCCGTTTTATTCGCGGCGAGTTGCTCGCGATTGAACGCAGCGCCGCTGACGCCGAGCAGGTGGTGGCGCGGTTGGCCAGTGGCGACACGCTGACGGTCGACCGCCTGGCCCTGTGCACCGGCGCTTGGTCGAAGCGGCTGGCCGGCACGCTGGGCGACACGTTGCCGCAAGACACTGAGCGCGGTTACCACGTGCTGTTCGAGCAAGCCGGAGCGCTGCTGAACCGGCCGGTGTGCTGGGGCGCCGGTGGCTTTTACCTGACGCCCATGGCGCAGGGATTGCGCGTGGCCGGCACGGTGGAATTTGCCGGTACGGCGGCGCTGCCCGACCCGCGTCGCTATCGCTACCTGGCCAATGGCGCGCGGCACTTTCTCACGCTGCAACACGAGCCCAGTTCCCAGTGGATGGGCTTTCGCTCGTCGATGCCCGACAGCAAACCCGTGGTGGGCGCGGCGCGGTTGTTGCCGCAGGTGTTTTATAACTTCGGCCATGGCCACGTCGGCTTAACCCTGGCCTCGATCACCGGCAAATTGGTGGCTGAACAGGCCAGCGGCGTGGCGGCGTCGGTGCCCTTGGCGGCGTTTTCGCCGCGTCGGTTTGCGTAAGTATTTGCGCCGCAGCACTCTGGCGCACGGCATGTAGGCTCCATCAATTTCAGCGATATCAACTACCAACACCATGCGTTTCTCAAGGCGGCGGCGAGCACGGAAACTTGGCCCCGAAGTCACTCACAACCCCTTGAGGAACACACCATGAAAACCATCGTTACCGCGTCTTTGCTCACCGCGTTGTTAACCGGCACCGCCTTCGCTGGCGCCGACGTTAACCACGATTATCAAGCGGCCGCTGCCAAGCAAACCACCGAGCAAAGCAAAACCACCAAAGCTGATGACACCACCCAAGCCGTCGACAAACAACTCGATAGCGAAGAGCAACGTTGGGGTCAGCCACGCTGGTGGCATTGATTGATCCGTTACATCACCGGGGCGCCAATTGGGCGCCCCGGTCGTTTCTGCGGGGCTGATTGACCACTGGTCCTGTTTATCGAACATCGGCGAAACGCCACCACTCCACTTCTAGGTAACTCACAGAAATGGAGCATCAACGATGAGCAAATTACCTTTTACTGCCCTGTTACTCAGCGGAATTATCGCCGCCTCCTCCGCCTCGCTGGTGATGGCAGCGACCGTCACCCCGGGCAACGGCGTGGGCGCACCGGAAGCCGGCACCACCGGTGACGGCACCGGCAACTCGGCAACCGGCGCCAACGCACCGGGCACCGGCACCGGCACGGGCGCAACCGGCCAAGGCACCACCGGCACTGGCACTGGCGCCCCGGGTGGCGCGGCAGGTGCGACCGGTAATGGCACCTCCGGCACGGGCACCGGCATTGGTACCGGCACCGGCACCACCGGTTCAGGCGCAGGCGCCACCGGCACAGGTGGCACGGGCATCGGTACGGGAACCGGCGCGACCGGCACAGGCACCGGCACCGGCACTGGCTCGACCGTACCAGGCGGTAGCGGTGGCAGCGGCGGCAGCAGCTCGGGCAGCGGTGGCACTGGCTCCGGCGGCACCGGCACAGGCGGCACCGGCACCAGCGGCACGGGCGGCGGCATGGGCGGCAGCTCCGGCGGAACCGGTGGTGGCGCTGGCGGTTCCGGCGGCGCAGGTGGTGGCGGCGGCGCCGGTGGCGGCAGCTAATGCCACAACGCGTTAGAACATGGCCAGCGGGGTTCGCCCTTCTGGCCAATTTTTTTGCCTGTGATTCAGTGCCCACACCGCAGGCTTACCCCTTAGGCGGTTTACCGGTATAACGGCAGCGCTGCCGTGCAGCTCCCCTTCCAAGGACAGGCCCACCGTTGTCGGGCTGGAGACTTACCGTGATCAAACCCCTGCGAATTGCCATTGTCGGCGCCGGCCCTGCTGGTCTTGCCGCCGCTTTGTACCTGCATCGCAGCGGCCATCAAGTCACGGTGTTCGAACGCTTCGAGCACGCCTCGCCCGTGGGCTCGGGGCTTATCCTGCAGCCCACCGGGTTGACCGTTCTCGACGACTTGGGCTTATTCGACGCCATCTCGCAACTGGGCAGCCGCATCGACCGTTTGTACGGCGCCGACGCGCTGACCGGGCGCACCGTGCTCGACGTTGGTTACGCCGCCATCAAAGGTGGCCGTCATGGCATTGCCGTGCACCGCGCCGCCCTTTTCCATGTGTTGTTCCAAGCGGTGACGGCCGAAGGCATTGCGGTAGAGACCGGGCTGGATGTGGAAAGCCTGGAAACCCGCGGCGACCTCGCCTGGCTGGTCGGCGCCAACGAGCGCAAGGCCGGGCCGTTCGATTTAGTCGTTGATGCCAGCGGTTCGCGCTCTCGGCTCAAGGCGTTCTGCCTGCAACCGAGCGAGCCGAAACCGCTGCTCTACGGCGCGTTCTGGGCCTCGTTGCAGGCTGACGCCGCCGCGCAGACCAGCACGGCGCTGGTGCAGCGCTATCAGCGCGCGACCACCATGATCGGCGTGCTGCCAATTGGCAAAGCGCAGCCTTCGAGCGCGCCGATGAGTGCGTTTTTCTGGAGTACCAAACCGGATCAGGTGGAAACGTTAAAGCGCGCAGGCATTGAGAGCTGGAAGGACGGAATCGCCAACCTGTGGCCCGACTGCGAGTCGTACCTGAAGCAGATCAATGGTTTCGACGACATGACCCTCGCCCGCTACGGCCATCACACGCTGGCGATGCCGGTGGGCCGCAGCCTGGCGATCATCGGCGATGCTGCGCATTCGACCAGTCCGCAATTGGGCCAGGGCGCCAACATGGCGCTGCTTGATGCCCGCGCGCTGGTGCATGCGTTGAACACCAGCGACGACCTGGCCAGCGCCCTGCCCCGCTACGCCGCTTCGCGCCGCCGTCACGTACGCACGTTCCAGGCGCTGTCGGCGGCGTTCACGCCGTTTTATCAGTCCGACTCACGGGTGTTGCCGATGCTGCGGGATCAGGTGCTGTTCGGCCTGTCGAAAATTCCGCCAGCGCCGCAGATTCTGGCGGCCATGGTGGCCGGCACGCTGGTGGATCCGTTCAAGCCCATCGGCTTGCGCGAACGCACCTGGCAGCCGCAGGCGCAACCGGCGCCGTTGTAAACCCGGCGCTCAGTGCTGGAGGTGGCCGTAGAGCTTGGCGTACAGGCCGCCCTCGGCGATCAGTTGCTGATGGTCGCCGTCTTCAGCAATGCGCCCGCCGTCAAACACCAACACCCGATCCGCTTGCTTAACGGCGGATAGCCGGTGGGCGATGATCAGCGTGGTGCGCCCTTGCAGGAACTGGCCGAGGGCCTGGTGCAGGGCGTACTCGGTGGCGGCGTCGAGGGCGGAGGTGGCTTCGTCGAGAATCACCACGCTCGGCTCGGCCAGCACCATGCGCGCGATGGCCAGGCGCTGGCGTTGCCCGCCAGACAAGCGCACGCCGGAGCGGCCGACGATGCTGTCCAGGCCTTTGGGCGAGGCGTGAATGGTGTGCGCCAGTTGCGCGATTTCCAGCGCACGCCAGCAGGCTTCATCGCTGCGTTCGCGACCCATGGTCAGGTTGGCGCGTACGGTGTCGTTGAACAGCGCCGGGTGTTGCAGCACCACGGCCACGTGTTCACGCACGGTTTCCAGGCCGATCTCTTCCAGGCTTTTATCGCCGTAGCGAATGCTGCCGCTTTGCGCGGTGTACAGGCCC
The DNA here is from genome assembly GCF_979254655.1 of Pseudomonas sp. AC229. Classification (NCBI taxonomy): domain Bacteria; kingdom Pseudomonadati; phylum Pseudomonadota; class Gammaproteobacteria; order Pseudomonadales; family Pseudomonadaceae; genus Pseudomonas; species Pseudomonas sp. AC229. Next base: position 31,069 of record NZ_CEEDHK010000019.1, on the reverse strand, counting down.
AGCAGCAACTGCACCAAGGTGCTTTTGCCGCCGCCGCTGGCGCCGACAATGGCCACTTTTTCGCCGGGCGAAATGCGCAGGTTAAGGCCGTCGAGCACCGGTTCGTCGTTGTAGGCGAAGCTCAGTCCACGCACCTCGACGCCCACGGTGGGTTTGCCGGCAAAAGGGTTAGCGCCGCCGGCGTACTGCGGCTCGTCGGCGCGGGCCAGCAGCTCGTTGATGCGTGTCAGCGCGCCACCGGCGGCGTAGTAGGCGTATTGCAGGTTCAGCAGTTGCTCGACGGGGCCGATCATGAACCACAGGTAACTGAACACCGCGAGCATCTGGCCAATCGACAAATCAGAAAACAGCACGGTGAGCATCGCCGCCGCGCGAAAAATGTCGATGCCGAACTGGAACAGCAAGCCGCTGGCGCGGCTGGAGGCATCGCTTTTCCATTGCGAGGCCACGGCGTAATCGCGCACTTCCTGCGCACGCTGGCCAAGGCGGCCGAGGAAGAAACCCTGACGGTTGCCGGCGCGCACTTCCTGGATCGCTTCCAGGGTTTCGGTCAGCGCCTGGGTGAAGCGCGAGGTGCTGTCGTTCTCCAGCTTTTTCAGGTGCTTGACCCGTTTGCCAAGCTGCACCGTGGCGTAGATCACCAGCGGGTTGAATAGCAGAATCAGCAGCGCCAGCTTCCAATGCATCCACATCAGAATGCCGGCGGTGCCGGTCAGGGTGAGCATGGCGACCAGAAAGCGGCTCAGGGTTTCGCCGACGAATTTGTCCAGGGTGTCGAGGTCGGTGACCAGGTGCGTGGTCACCGTGCCGCTGCCCAGGCTTTCGTATTCGCCGAGGGAAATACGCTTGAGGCGTTCGATCAGGCGCACGCGAATGCGGTACACGATGTCTTTCGACAGCCGCGCGAAGAGTCGGGCCTGCAGCACGTTGAAGATCAACGCCGAACCGCGCAGGAGCAAGGTGAGCGCCACCATCAGGCCGATGTAGCCAACCGCGCTTTGCCAGGCCTCGGGCAGCGCGTGGTTCATGACCTTGAGCGCGGCGTCGCCCTGCTTGAGCAGCACTTCGTCCACCAGCAGCGGCAATAGCAATGGAATCGGCACGCTGCACAGGGTGGCGAATACGGCAACCAGGTTGGCGAGGATTAACGACTTTCTATGGCGCAGGGCCAGACGGCGGATTTCTTCCCAGCTCAGGCGATCAAGCATGGGCGCCGTGCTCCAACCAGCGCGCCAGCAGCGGCGCCAGTTGTTCCAGCGGTTGATAACCATTGGTGAGCAACGCCAACTGCCCGTTGCGCTCGGCCAGCACGGTAGGGAAACCGGCAATGCCGAGGTTTTGCGTCCACTCGAAATCGGCGACGGTGGCGGCCAACTCGGCAGCGCTGTCGAAGGCGGCAGCGAATTCGATGCGCGGCAGCCCGGCCCGTTCGGCCAGTTCCACCAGCACAGCGGCCTGGGTGACATCGCGGCCTTCGACGTAGAAGGCGTGTTGAATCAGTTTCACCAGCGACCAGGCGCTTTCTGCATCCAGATTGCGCGCAGCCACCAAGGCGCGGCAGGCCGGCTCGGTGTCGTAAACGAAGCCGTCGGGCAGCGCCCCGTCAAAGGTGAAGGCCTGGCCGGTGCTGGCGTGCACCGATTGCCAGTGTTCGAGGATGTAGCGCTTGGTGGTCGGTTCCAGCGCGGCGGCGGTGCCGGCCCGCAACCCGCCGGCCACCAGATGACTGCTGACACCAGCGGCCAGCGCTTGCTGGGCCAGGACGTCGAATACCGGAGCGAAGCCCCAGCACCAGGAACACATCGGGTCCATCACATAGATCAGACGTGCGTGCATGCGTGGGCTCCAATTGCCGGGACGATCTTGATTGAGAAGGCGCGGGCCGCGCGTTTAGTCGCGGCCTTTTTCCCGTGGGTTGTAGCCCAAAGGATGGGGTTGGTTGCGGGCTTTTGCCAGTTCGATCTGCTTTTGCCGCTCACGTGCGCCGGCCCGGGTTTTCTCGCTGAGGCTGTCCCAGCAATGGGGGCAGCTGACGCCCGGCACGTAATGCGGCGATTCACGGTCGGCGATGGAAATGGGGATGCGGCAAGCGTGGCACTGGTCGTACTCGCCTTCACTGAGGTCGTGGCGCACGGTGACGCGGTTGTCGAAGACGAAACAGTCGCCCTTCCACCGCGTTTCTTCCTGCGGCACTTCTTCCAGGTACTTAAGAATGCCGCCCTTGAGGTGAAACACTTCGTCGAAACCTTGGCTGAGCATGTAGCTCGAGGCCTTTTCGCAGCGAATGCCACCGGTGCAGAACATGGCGACTTTCTTGTGCTTGGCCGGGTCGAAGTTGGCTTCGATATAGGCCGGGAAATCGCGGAAGCTTTTGGTTTTCGGGTCTTGCGCGCCTTCGAATGTGCCAATGGCCACTTCGTAGTCGTTGCGGGTGTCGATCAGCAGCACTTCGGGATCGTCGATCAGCGCGTTCCAGTCTTGCGGCTCTACATAAGTGCCCACTTGCTGGTTTGGGTCGACGCCAGGCACGCCGAGGGTGACGATTTCTTTCTTCAGCTTGACCTTGGTGCGGTAGAACGGCTGCTCGTCGCAGAACGATTCTTTGTGGTCGATATCGACAAAACGCTCGTCGCGCTTGAGCCAGGCCAGCAAACCGTCGATGCCTTCGCGGCTACCGGAAACGGTGCCGTTGATGCCTTCGAGGGCGATCAGCAAGGTGCCTTTGATGCCGTTATCGAGCATGGCTTGCAACAGCGGTTCACGCAGCGCTTCGTAGTCAGTCAGGGTGACGAACTTGTACAGCGCCGCCACGACGATGGGGTGGGTCATGGGGAGTTCTCCAGGTGGTCACCCTCGCAAAGGGCGGACCGGATTTTGTGTCAAAAATGGCGCCGGCTGGCGCGGCGCGCATTTTATGCGAGTTTCTGGGCGTCGGCCATGCTGCGTTGCGTCCTCGCTTTTAATGCTCACGTACTGCAGTACGCTGCGCTTAAACGCTGCGGGGCGCCTTGCCTGGCCTTAGCCCCGAAACTCTCGATCGACGGCACCAGCCAGAACAAAAAAGACCCATAAAAAAACCGCCGCTTGATCACTCAAGCGGCGGTTTTCGTTTCCGGGAGCCCGCGCGGCGGGTTAGTGCCCGCCTGCGCAGGTCGGCGAAGCTGGGGCGGCGCCGGTGGCGGCCCATTCTTCGGGTGTATAGGTATGCAGCGCCAGTGCGTGGAATTGGCCCATCAGGTCGCCCAATGTGGCGTACACCTTCTGGTGGCGCTTGACCGCATTCAGGCCAGCAAACGCTGGCGTCACCACCACGGCCTTGAAGTGGGTTTCCAGGCCACGGCTGTGCATGTGGCTTTCGTCCTGCACGTCGACGAACGAAGGGTCGAGCGCCGCCAGGGTGGTTTGAATGCGTTCACGCATAGTCATACAAGGCTCCGATTACGGCTTTTTGGCTGGGGCTGGCGCGGCTTTGGCGTCGGCCGGGGCAATTTCTTTGGTCATGTCGGCCAGCAGCTTGTTCACTTCCGGAACAGCACCTTCCAGCTTGGCCTGGGCCATTTGCGCGGACTGTGCGGTTACGCGCGGCATGGTTTCCTGCACTTTCTTGCCCAGTGGCGACTGGTAGAAGGCGATCAGGTCTTTGAGTTCCTGCTCGCTGAAGTTGGTGGTGTAGAGCTTGACCATGTCGGGCTTGAGCTTGTCCCAGGCGACGGCTTTGTCGAGGGAAGCCTTGGCTTTTGCTTTGTAGGTTTCGAGAAGGGCTTTTTTGGTTTCTGGCGCTTGGGCCTGAACGAAGCGTTGATCGAAGAGTTGATCAACTTGGGCGTAGATCGGGGCGGTGAGTTTGTCGGCGTGGGCCAGTTTCAGGAAGGTTTCAGCGTTGGCGGCGTGGCTTTTAGCGTCTGCGAATACGTTGGCGCTCAGGCAGACCATAAAGGCGGCAGTGCAAAGGGTACGAATCGGGGTCATTAGGTATTTCCTTGGTTTTGAAAGCGGATAGAAAGAGAGAAGTAAAGGCAAATCCCGGAGGCTGGGCATTCTGCGCGTTGCTTGGACCCGGCTCAAGCGCAGCGGTTGCACTGGGCAAGCCGGCGGGAAAATCCTGACAGCCGTTGAGGAGACTCCTTTGGTCCGCAAGCGAATTGCCAGCACTTGCAGCACGCCCCTTCGACGGTGCATTCTTCGCGCCAACAAATTGGCTACCCGCCGCGACACGCGCCAGAAAATGCGCCCCGTTTCACCGGCCCGGTTTCGCCACACCTTATTCAGCAACACACGGACGTGTTCGATGAGCAACCTCAGTACCGCCCTCGTCTCCGACCCTTGGCAGCCTTTATGCGATGCCAAGGGCAGGCTCCTGCCGAACGCCATCGGCTGGTCGAGCCGCCCCCACCTGAACTGCGCCCTGCCCGGGCACTATGGCCGCCGAAAGCGCTGGAACCACTGGTGCATCACCACGCCGGACTGGATGATGGCGCTCACCGTGGCGGACCTCGATTACATCGGTTACGGCGCCGTCTATTTTCTCGACCTGCAAACCGGCCACGCCGTCGCCCACACCCAGCTGCGGCCACTGGCGCGCGGCTGCGAGATGCCTGACACACCCTTGCAGGGTCACGTCTTCCAGCACTCACGCCTGCAAATTCGCGTAGACGAGCACCCTGGCCGCGCCCGTTTGGTGGCCACGGTGCCGGACATCGGTGGGCAAACCTTGCAAGTGGCGTTGGACGTACAGCGCCCCGGCCACCTCGACTCAGTCAACCTGGTGGTGCCGTTTGCTCAGGGCGGCTTCCACGCCACGTCCCGGCATGTAGGGCTGCCGGCCAGCGGTGACGTGCAGTTGGGCAGCACGCAATACCACTGCGTACCCGGCAACAGCTTTGCCGCGCTGGACTTCGGCCGCGGCGTGTGGCCGCTCAATACCCACTGGACCCGCGCCGCCTTCGCCGCGCCGGGCGGCATTGCCGGCAACTTTGGCTCCGGCTGGACGGACAACACGGGGCTGTCGGAAAACGCCTTGTGGTTTGGCGGTGAGCTGCAGCATGTCAGCAGCCCCATGACGATCACCGGCAACCTGCACAACCCCTCCGCGCCCTGGCAGTTAAATAGCGCAGATGACCGCGTGGCCTTGGTGTTCACCCCGCGTCAGCAACATGTTGCGCGGCCGAAGGTGGGCCCCTTTTATGCCGAGACCCGCCAATGGTTCGGTCAATTCGACGGCGTGCTGCGCGGGCCAAAAGGCGAGCGCGTGCCAGTGGACGGCGCCCTCGGCTGGCTCGGCACCACCAACGCGCGCTGGTAACTCACACAGTGGCGCTCAGCGAAGCGCCGTAACGTTTTATGTGCGTTACAGGGAACCTGCCCGCCAGAGCAACGCCTAAACTGCCGGAACAGTCCGCGGAGAAGAACCATGAATCGCATTGAAACCGACAGCATCGGCGCCATCGACGTTCCTGAAGCGGCGTATTGGGGCGCCCAGACGCAACGTTCGCTGATCAACTTTGCCATCGGCCAGGAACGCATGCCGCTGGCCGTGCTTCACGCCCTGGCGCTGATCAAAAAAGCCGCCGCCCGGGTCAACGACCGCATCGGCGACCTGCCGCCCGACATCGCTCGCCTGATCGAACAAGCCGCCGACGAAGTACTCGCCGGCCAGCACGACGATCAATTTCCATTGGTGGTGTGGCAAACCGGCAGCGGCACGCAAAGCAACATGAACGTCAACGAAGTGATTGCCGGGCGCGCCAACGAGCTGGCTGGCAAGGGGCGCGGCGGCAAGGTGCCAGTGCACCCGAACGACCATGTGAACCGCTCGCAAAGCTCCAACGACGCCTTTCCCACCGCCATGCACATTGCCACCGCGCAAGCGATCACCCACGACCTGCTGCCGGCGATTGCCGAGCTGTCCGGCGGTCTGGCCGAACAGGCAGCGCGGCACATGCACCTGGTGAAAACCGGGCGCACGCACATGATGGACGCCACGCCCGTCACCTTCGGCCAGGAGCTTTCCGCCTTTGTCGCCCAGCTGGGTTACGCCGAACGCGCCATCCGCGCCGCGCTGCCCGCCGTTTGTGAGCTGGCCCAAGGCGGCACGGCGGTGGGCACGGGGCTCAACTCCCCGCACGGTTTCGCCGAAGCCATCGCCGCCGAGCTGACCGCCCTTTCCGGCTTGCCGCTGGCCTCTGCGCCGAACAAGTTTGCCGCCCTCGCCGGCCATGAGCCGCTGGTGACTTTGGCCGGCGCGTTGAAAACCCTGGCCGTGGCCTTGATGAAAATCGCCAACGACCTGCGCCTGCTCGGCTCCGGCCCGCGCGCCGGTCTGGCCGAAGTGCGCCTGCCGGCCAACGAACCCGGCAGCTCGATCATGCCCGGCAAGGTCAACCCGACCCAGTGCGAGGCGCTGTCGATGCTGGCCTGCCAAGTGATGGGCAACGACACCACCATCACCTTCGCCGCCAGCCAGGGCCATCTGCAGCTCAACGTATTCAAGCCGGTGATCATCCATAACCTGCTGCAATCCATTCGCCTGCTGGCAGACGGTTGCCGCAATTTCCAGAAGCACTGCATCGAAGGCATGGAGCCGGACGCCACGCAAATGGCCGCGCACCTTGAGCGCGGGCTGATGCTGGTGACCGCGCTGAATCCCCATATCGGTTACGACAAATCCGCACAAATCGCCAAAAAGGCCTACAGCGAAGGCACGACGTTGCGCGAAGCGGCGGTGGCGCTGGGCTTCGTCACTAACGAGCAGTTCGACGAATGGGTGCGACCGGAAAGCATGCTTGAGGCTGGTAGCCATGAGTGACGAGGTCAGGAGCGGCGCCACGCCATTGGAGGGCGACGGCAAGCGAATACTGCTGATTTTGGGCACGCCCAAGGGCAACAGTTTTTGCAACGCCTTGGCCGAGGCATACACCGTCGGCGCCCGTGGCCAGGGCCACGTGGTGCGCCAGCTGAAGCTCGGCGAGCTGCAATTCGACCCGATCCTGCGCGACGGCTATGACCAAAGCCAGACCCTGGAAGCCGACCTGCTTGAAGCCCAGCGCCAGATTCACTGGGCCGAGCATTTGGTGTTCGTTTATCCGGTGTGGTGGGGTGGGATTCCGGCGCTGCTCAAAGGCTTTTTCGACCGCACCTTCCTGCCCGGCTTCGCCTTCAAGTACCGCAACCGCTCGCAGCTATGGGACAAACTGTTGACCGGCCGCACGGCTGATCTGCTAGTGACCATGGACACGCCGCCGTGGTACTTCCGCTGGATCTACGGCGCTCCGGCGCACCGGCAGATGACCCGCACCATTCTCGGCTTCTGCGGCATCAAAACCCGCCGACTCGCCCAGTTCTCGCCCATTCGGCCGTCGACCGAAACGCAGCGCCAAGCGTGGCTGCGCAAGGCGGAGTTGTTGGGCTCGAAGATTTAAAGCGCTGCAAAACACCCTGTGGGAGCGGCCGGCCGCTCCCACAGAAAGCAGTTATTCCCCGCTCGCCCGCCGCGCCCGCAGGTTGGCCATCAACGACGGCCCAATCGCCGTCACCGCCGAGCCAAACACCACCAGCACCGCACCGACATACGCCAGCCAATTGATCTGCTCAGGATGAACATGCTCGGGCCATAGCTGCGCGGCGGCGGCCACCGAGGCGAACGTCACCAGCGGCGTGATGGCCAGCGTTGCGCTCACTCGCGAACCTTCCCAGTGCGCCAACGCTTCGGCAAACGCGCCGTAAGCCACCAGCGTGTTCAGGCAGCAGGCGATCAACAACCAGAATTGCAGCGCACTCAGCTCCAGCACTTGCGCCGGATGTGCCCACGGCGTGAGCAACGCAGCGCAGGCGAGGTAGATGACCATCATCACTTGCATGGAATTCCAGCGGGTCAGCAACTGCTTCTGCGCCAGGCCATAAAACGTCCAGACGAAGGCAGCGAGCAAAACGGTGAGCACGCCGACGGTGTAGGTGCCCAGCGACGTCAGCAACTCATGCAAGCGTTGGTTGAAGAACAGGCCGAAGCCGAGAATCAGCACCGCCAGGCCAATTGCCTGGCCGACGCTAAAGCGCTCATGAAACAGCCACACACTGCCCAGCAGAAACAGAATGGGCGCCACTTGAATCACCAATTGCGTAGTGCCTGGGCTCAGCACTTTCAGGCCGATCAGGTACAGCACGTAATTGCCGATCAGACCCAGCACGGCCACCGCCAGCAACACCCGGCCATTGCCACCGAGCAACCTGAAATCGGGCAGGCGGCGCGTCAACGCCAGGTACACCAGCAGCAGCGAGCCGGAAACGATCAGGCGATACCAAGTCACGGTGATGGGGTCCATGACCTCCAGCACTTCTTTCAATTTGATAGGAAGAACACCCCAGAGCACGGCGGTGATCAGGGCAAGCGTCAGGCCGTAAAGCCAACGGCCGGAAGAAGTGTGCATGGCAGCCTCAAATGAGCAGAGCGCAGCAAACGCTGGCAAAGCCCGCATTCTAGGCAGCCGCCCACCCGCAAACACAGGAACAGTTGAGCGCCGTAACTGTACGGTTCAGTCGTGCGAGTGCAATCAACGCCATTTGCCTGGCGCCAATTAAGTGTAAAAACCCGCAATTGGCGGCGATCTACTCGGAAAAAGCTGCCATTTGTCGCTAAACGTGACGCACACCCGAAGTGTGATTACACTCACAGAATCCGACCCCCCTATGGAGCCACAACCATGTTCAGCCAACGCACGCAGGATGCCGCCGCCGCTACCCATTACCGCAGTGAGCGGGTCAGCGCCGTGAACGGTCAGTATTTTTTCGCCACCCGCGAAGGCACATTGGAAGGGCCGTATTTCACCCGTGTGGATGCTGAGCGGGAGATTGCGATGTACGTGCGCCGGCAGTTGCAAGGCGACGAGATTATTGAGAGCCGCACGTTTATGGATCGGCATGGGACTATTGATCACTAGGCCTCCAGATCACCGTTGTCGTCGAGAGCATCGAGGCTGAAGCCTCTCCTACAGGAATTCACCACCTGAGGGGCGGGAGTTAATCCCGGGTAATCCGGATAAACACCGCATAAAAAAACCGCGCCGAAGCGCGGTTTTTTTATGGGCGGCGAAACCTTATTTGTAGGCTTCGAACAGGCCAGTAGCGCCCATGCCACCGCCTACGCACATGGTCACGATGCCGTAGCGTTTGCCACGACGACGCAGCTCACGCACGAGGTGGCCGACCTGGCGCGAGCCAGTCATGCCGAACGGGTGGCCGATGGAGATCGAGCCGCCGTTGACGTTGTATTTTTCGTTGTCGATTTTCAGGAAGTCACGGGCATACAGGCACTGCGAGGCGAACGCTTCGTTCAGTTCCCACAGGTCGATGTCGTCCACTTCCAGGCCACGGGCTTTGAGCAGTTTGGGCACCGAGTACACCGGGCCGATGCCCATTTCGTCTGGCTCACAACCGGCAACGGTAAAACCGCGGAAATACGCCAGCGGTTCCAGGCCCAGCTCCTTGGCTTTATCCAGGCTCATCACCAGCGTCATGGAGGCGCCGTCCGACAGCTGCGAGGCGTTGCCGGCGGTCACCGAACCGTCTTCGGCGAACACTGGCTTCAGGCCTTGCAGGCTGGCCAGGGTGGTGTCGGCACGGTTGCAATCGTCGCGATCGACCACGCCTTCAACGATGGATTTTTCGCCAGTGGCTTTGTCTTCCACTTGGTACTTAACGGCCATCGGCACGATTTCGTCGTCGAACAGGCCTTCAGCCTGGGCGCGCGCAGTGCGTTGCTGGCTTTGCAGGGCGTATTCGTCTTGCTGCTCGCGGGTGACGTTGTAGCGGCGGGCGACGATCTCGGCGGTCTGACCCATCGGGTAATAGATGCCCGGCGAGCTGACTTTGAGCAGCGGGTTGATCAGGTTGTCGGTGTTGACGCTTTTCAGGGTCATGGTGATCGACTCAACACCACCGGCGACGATGATGTCGCTGCAGCCCGAGGCAATCTGGTTGGCGGCGATGGCGATAGCCTGCAGGCCCGAGGAGCAGAAACGGTTGAGGGTCATGCCGGCCACCTGAGTGCCCAGGCCCGACAACACGGCCACGTTGCGGCCAATGTTGTAACCCTGCGCGCCTTCGTTGGAGCCTGCACCGACGATGCAGTCTTCTACCGAAGCCGGGTCGATCTTGTTGCGTTCCAGCAGAGCATTGACGCAATGCGCGGCCATGTCGTCCGGACGGGTCAGGTTGAACTTGCCGCGAAAGGACTTGGCCAGGCCAGTCCGCACGCTGTCGACGATCACTACTTCACGCATCACGCACCTCGTTTTTGTTCGGAAAAGATCAGGGCTGGAGTGCAGCTGGCCGCTAGGATAAAACCGCCGCAAGCGCCACGGCGATGATTATTCATCCCGTGTATGCGCGGCGATCCTGCCCTTTTCGACGCCTGTCGCGGGTTGCCGCTGTTCAGTCCTTGTTCATGGCGCGTTCAAGGGCGTCGTTGATGGTGCGTAGCACCTTTACCCGAGCGAAGCGCTTGTCGTTGGCCTCCACCAGGGTCCAGGGCGCCAACTGCGTGCTGGTGCGGTCGACCATGTCTTCCACGGCGTCGGCGTACTGCGGCCACTTTTCCCGGTTGCGCCAGTCTTCTTCGGTGATTTTGAAACGCTTAAAGGCAATTTCCTCACGTTCCTGGAAGCGCTTGAGCTGGGTTTCTGAGTCAATCGACAGCCAGAACTTCACCACCACCACGCCCGCGCGGGTCAGCTGTTCTTCGAAATCATTGATTTCCCCGTAGGCCCGCAGCCAGTCGGCCGGGGTGCAAAAGCCCTCCACCCGCTCGACCAGTACGCGGCCGTACCACGAGCGGTCGAACACAGTGAATTTGCCGAGCGCAGGAACGTGCCGCCAGAAGCGCCACAAGTAAGGCTGCGCCCGTTCTTCTTCGGTGGGCGCGGCGATTGGCACAATTCGGTATTGGCGCGGATCGAGCGCCGCCGCCACGCGGCGAATGGCGCCGCCCTTGCCGGCCGCGTCGTTGCCTTCAAACACAGTGACCAACGAATGCTTGCGAAAGCGCTTGTCGCGCATCAAAACGGCCAGGCGTGCCTGCTCGGTGGCGAGTTGTTTTTGGTAATGCTCTTTGTCCAGACGCTGGCTAAGGTCGAGGCTGCCGAGCAGGCCACGGTTATCGATGCTCACCGAGGCAGGACCGGCGTGAGGATGACGCGGCGTGCTTTCTTTTACCTTGAGCGCGGCTTGCAGCCCTTCCAGCAGAATTTTCGCCACTGTCAGGTTGCGGTAGTTCTCGTCGGCGCCTTCCACCACATACCAGGGGGCGTAATCGCGACTGGTTTTGTGCAAAACGCGTTCACCGAAGCGCACGAAGCGGTCATAGGTTTCCGATTGCTGCCAATCCAAGGGACTCAGGCGCCAGCTGCGTTCGGGGTCGTCTTTCAGATTCTTCAGGCGGGCTTTCATCTGTTTCTTCGACAGGTGAAACCAGAATTTAAAAATCAGCGCGCCCTCGTCGCACAGCATGCGCTCCAGGTTTTCCGCGCCGATGATGGCCTGGTCGAGCACCGCGTCTTTGAAATGACCATGCACCCGGCCCTGAATCATCTGGCTGTACCAATTGCCAAAGAAGATGCCCATGCGCCCTTTGGGTGGCAGTTGCCGCCAGTAGCGCCAAGCCGGCGGATGGGCCAGTTCCTCGTCGGTTTGCTGGTCGAAGGTGTTCACCTGAATAAGCCTGGGGTCCATCCATTCGTTGAGCAGTTTGACCGTCTCGCCTTTGCCAGCGCCCTCGATGCCGTTGATCAGCACGATCACCGGAAAACGCGCCTGCTGCTGCAATTCGAATTGCGCTTCGAGCAGCGCCTCGCGCAGCGCAGGAATGGCCGCCTCGTAGTCTTCCTTATCAATGGCGTGGCCAATTTCGGCGGACTCAAACATAAAACCTCGCTCCATTCGTTAACGTGATGGGCACAGCCTAGCGGATTGCGCCGCGCTAGCCATGCCCTGTTGCCGGATCGGCTAGAATGCGCGCCTTGCCGCGCCAGAACCGACCATGTCCGACAGCCCTCTTTCCGCCGCCACCCACACCGCCCAACTCGATTGGGATGAACTCGGCCAGCCGCATTCGCGTGCCTACGGCGATGTGTATTTTTCAAACAGCGCGGGGCTTGATGAGCCGCGCTATGTATTCCTGGACAACAACGACCTGCCCGCGCGCTTCGCCGCCCTGCCGCCAAACGGCAAGCTGGTGATTGGCGAAACCGGTTTTGGCACCGGTCTGAATTTTCTCTGCGCCTGGGAGCTGTTTGCGCGCACGGCGCCGGCCGGGGCGCAGCTGCATTTTGTCAGTGTCGAAAAATACCCACTCAGCCACGCCGACCTGCAACGGGCGCTGTCGCTGTGGCCAGCGTTGCAGCCATTTGCCGAGCCATTGCTGGATCAATACGTGGCCTTGCACCCCGATTTCCAGCGCGTGTTGTTCGACGGCGGCCGCGTGGTGCTGACGCTGTTGATCGGCGATGTGATGGAGCTGCTGCCGCAACTCGACGCTGAAATAGACGCCTGGTTTCTCGACGGTTTTGCGCCGGCAAAAAACCCGGACATGTGGTCGCCGGAACTGTTCGGCGAACTGGCGCGGCTGTCGACGCCGCGCACCACGCTGGGCACCTTCACCACGGCGGGCGTCGTGCGCCGGGCACTGAAGGCGGTCGGTTTCAAACTCAAGCGCGTGCCCGGTCTGGGGCACAAATGGGAAGTGTTGAAAGGCCAGTTCATTGGCCTGGAAGAGGCGCCTGCTACGCCACCCTCGCCCGCCTGGTACGCCCGCCCCGCGCCGCTCGGCGGCCCGCGCACGGCCCTGGTGGTGGGCGCCGGGCTGGCCGGCTGCGCCACCGCAAACAGCCTGGCAGCGCGCGGCTGGCAGGTGACGCTGCTGGAGCGCCATGGCGAGTTGGCGCAGGAAGGCTCGGGCAATCCGCAGGGCGTGTTGTACCTCAAACTGTCCGCCCATGGCACCACGCTGTCGCGCTTGATCGTGGCGGGTTTCGGCCATACCCGTCGGCAAATCCAACGCTTGCAGCGCGGGCAGGATTGGGACGCTTGCGGCGTGCTGCAACTGGCATTCGATGACAAAGAAGCCGCGCGCCAGGCCAAGCTTGCGGCTGCGTTTCCCGCCGACTTGTTGCATTCGCTGAACCGGCAACAGGCCGAGCAACAAGCTGGCATCGCTTTGGCCAGTGGCGGGCTGTTCTATCCGAACGGCGGCTGGGTGCATCCGCCAGCGTTGTGCCAGTTGCTCGCCGAGCACCCTGGCATTCAGGTGCTTACCCACCAGAACGTGCTCGAACTGCATCAGCACAACGGCCAGTGGCACGCGCGCGATGGCCAGCATGGCATTGCCAGCGCCAGCGTCGCGGTGTTGGCCGGCGCCGCCGATGTACGCGCGTTTGCTCCCACCGCATCGCTACCGCTTAAACGCATTCGCGGCCAAATCACTCGGCTGCCACAAACACCGCAGAGCCGTTCGCTGAGCACCGTGGTGTGCGCCGAAGGCTACGTCGCGCCAGCCCGCCACGGCGAACACACCCTGGGCGCCAGCTTCGACTTTCACAGCGACGACCTGACCGTGAAAGCAGCCGAGCACGTGAGCAATTTGCAGCTGCTGGAGGACATTTCCAGCGACCTGGCTGAGAGACTGAATGCCCGCGAATTGTCAGTGGATGAACTGCAAGGCCGCGCCGCTTTTCGCTGCACCAGCCCGGATTATTTGCCAATCGTTGGCCCGGTCGCCGACGCAGACGCCTTTGCCAGCGCCTACGCCGTGTTGCGCAAAGACGCCCGGCAAAGTCCCGACAGCCCCTGCCCGTGGCTGCCCGGTTTATACGTGAACAGTGGGCATGGCTCTCGCGGGTTGATCACCGCGCCACTGGCGGGCGAACTGCTTGCTGCCTGGCTGAACAACGAACCGCTGCCGGTGCCGCGGGATGTCGCCGAAGCCTGTCATCCCAATCGGTTTGCGCTGCGAAAATTGGTGCGCGGTTAGGGCGTGTTCACCTTCACCCGTCGCGGGCGCGTCTCCAATGCCCGCTCGCTGGGCTACGCTTGCATCACTCAGCCCTAGAACAGGCCACTCCGTGCTATGCAGCGCACGCAAACATTACACATCGATCGGCTACGCGGCCTCACCTACGGCCTGGTGTGTTTTGGTTTGACCGTGGTGCTGGCCCTGGAAGGCTGGCAGCTGTATCAGTCGTATCGCCAAGCATTTTTCCAGGCCCGCCAAGCGGCCACCAATCTCACGCGCGCTGCTGAAACCGAAGTGCGCGGCGCCATTCGCCAGGCCGACACTTTGCTGTTGGGCATTGTCGAACGCAGCGAGTGGGAAAGCCTGTCCGGCCTGAATGCCACGCGGATGCAGCTGTACCTCAAAGGGCAGATGACCATCCTGCCGCAGTTGCATGGGCTGTTTATCTATGGCCCTAACGGCGAATGGCTGGTCACCGATAAAGACAGCATTGCGCCCAACGCCAACAACGCCGACCGCGAATATTTCGTCTACCACCGCACCCATACCGAGCGCGGCGTGCACATCGGCAAGGTCATCACCAGCCGCTCTACCGGCGAGCTGATCATTCCGGTGTCGCGGCGCATCAATAATCCGGACGGCAGCTTTGCCGGCGTTGCGCTGGCGACGCTCAAGCTCAGTTACTTCAATGACTTTTACGCCCAGTTTCGCACCAGCAAGGAAGACGCCTTCACCCTCACGTATAGCGACGGCACGATCCTGGTCCGCCGCCCTTACGTCGCTGAACTGATCGGTACCAGCATTGGTCATGGCCCCATTTTTACCGAGTACCTGACGCGGCAGGATTCAGGCTCGGCGCTTATCGAATCGTCCGTCGACGGCAAGGAGCGCATGTACAGCTATCAACGCTTCAGCGACTTCCCGCTGGTGGCCATTTCCGGCATTTCCGCCAAAGCCATTCGCTTGCCCTGGTGGCGGCAACTGATCGTTGCCAGCGTGGTGTTTGCGCTCATTGGCTTGAGCATGCTGGCCTTTGCCCGCGTGCTGCTGCAGCAGATTTCGCGCAGCGAACTGGCTGAAAAAGAACGCCACGACGCCCACGAAGCCCTGCAGAAGTTCTCGATAGAAGACGCCCTGACGGGCCTGGCCAACCGCCGCCGCCTGGACGAAGTTCTGCCTCAGGAACTGGGTCGCGTGCGCCGCACTCAGGCGCCGCTGGGCGTGATCATGTTGGATATCGACCACTTCAAGCTCTACAACGACCGCTACGGCCATGTGGCCGGCGATGCGTGCATTCAGGCCGTGGCAAAAGTGCTGGCGGCCTGGGCCCGCCGTGCCGAAGATCTGCCCGCTCGCTATGGCGGCGAAGAAATGATGCTGTTGCTACCCGGTTCTGACCTGGCCAACACCTTGAAAATGGCGGAAGGGATTCGCAAGGCCGTGCAGGAGCTGGCCCGCGAACACCTGGCCAGCCCACTGCAAATCGTGACGGTGAGTCTCGGCGTCACGGTGGTGTATGCCCAACAAGCCGAGCAAGACAACGTGCCCGATTTGATCAAGCAAGCCGACACCGCGCTGTATGAGGCCAAGCGTGGCGGACGCAATCAGGTGTGCGCCTACCAGGCGCCTGAGCCGTCCGCCCGGCACGGCAGCTAATCACAGCACGCCAGGCTCGTTACCGCCGCGCTTACACCAGCCCTTCAGCCTTCAACGCCTCAACCACTTTTGGCCGCGCCGCAACGCGTGCCGAAAACGCTTGTACCGCCGGCCACGGCGCCAGGGAAAAACCGACCACGTTGGCCCAGTTGAGCACGGTGAACAGGTACGCATCGGCCACGGTGAATTGGTTGCCGAGCAGGTAGTCTTTATCGGCCAACTGAGCGGTGACGTAGTCCAGGCGCTTGGTCAGCGTGGCGCTGACGGCGGCTTTCCAATCAGCCGATTGCGCCGGGTTGAACATCGAGCCCATCGGCTTGTGAATTTCCGAACCGATAAAGGTCAGCCACTCTTGCAACTGATAGCGGGCGAAGGTGCCGGCAGCCGGTGCCAAGCCGCTTTGCGGGCTTTGGTCGGCGATGTACTGCAGCAACGCCGCGCCTTCGGTCAGCAACTGGCCGTTATCCAAGGTAAGGGCCGGCACGTAGCCTTTTTTGTTGATGGCAGTGAAGTCGGCGCCGCTGGCGGTGACCTTGGCTTTAAGGTCGACCTTCTCGGTCTCGAACGCCAAGCCGGCTTCCAGCAAAGCGATATGGGGCGCCAACGAGCAGGCGCCTGGGGAGAAATACAGTTTCATAAACAATCCTTCACTCAGTAATGGAGCGTGGCAGGCGCGTGGAATGCACGCGTGCACTGAGCTTAGCGATTGCTTTCTCTGGCACAAGTACCCACCTTGCGGTAAGTATGCATTTGATATCCCTGACTAATCTGGAAGCGCCGCTATGCTCGATCAGCACGACCACGCCGCCTGCCGTGCCGGCAATGTATTCAGCGTCACCTGCCCGGCGCGCTACGTCCTCGATGTGCTGGCTGATAAATGGGCGCTGTTGCTGATTCACACCCTGGCCCACGGCACACGCCGCACCGCTGAACTGCGGCGGCAAGTCGACGGTATTTCCGAGAAAATGCTGATTCAGACGCTGCGCCGGCTGGAGAAATTTGGCCTGGTGACGCGCACCGCCTACCCCGAAGTACCGCCGCGTGTGGAGTACTCGCTGACGGCGTTGGGTTTGTCGCTGAGCGAACCGATTCGCGCACTGGATCACTGGGTAGAGCGCAACATCGAAGCGCTCAACGCCGCGCAAGTCGCCTTTGAAGAAAAGACCGTCGAGGCCTCGGCATGACAGACGCCACGCTCTCGGCCCAGCGCTGGCAAACGCTGTGGCAGCGCCTCGGTGCCAGTGCGCCCGAAGGCAGTTTCGCCACCCTCGCCGCGCACTACGCCGAACCGCAGCGCCACTACCACAACGGCGCCCATATCAACGCCTGCTTGCAGCACCTCGACCATTTTCAGCATCTGGCGCACGATCTGCCCGTGGTGGAATTTGCCCTGTGGACGCACGACGCCATCTACCACACCCAGCGCCAGGACAACGAAGCCGCCAGCGCCGACTTGGCCGAAGCCTGGCTACGTGAGGCCGGCTTGCCCGAGCACATCGCCAGCGTGCGCCGGCACATTCTCGCCACCGCTCACGTTGAGCCCGCCGACGCCGATGATGCGGGGCTGGTGGTGGATCTCGATTTGTCGGTACTCGCCCTGCCCGCCGACGCCTACCACGCCTACACCCAAGCCATCCGCGCCGAGTACGACTGGGTGCCAGAGGCGCTGTTCAACGCCGGCCGCGCCAAGGTGCTCAACACCCTGTTGGCTATGCCCGACCTTTACAGCCACGAAGAAATTCGCGCGCTGTGGGAAGCCAAGGCACGGGCCAACCTGCAAGCAGAACTGGCGCGGTTACTGGCCTGACGCGGCCCGCAGGTCGCGGCTCATTAACGACTGCGGTTTGCCCCAGCGCTCGAACTGCTCGACCGTCACCCAGCCGCGCTTGGCGTAATAGTCGGCGCGGTCCTGAGTGTGCAAATACAAGCGTTCCACACCCTCGATTCGCGCCCGCTCACACACCTTTTCCACCAGCGCCTCGGCGATACCCTGGCCGCGCGCCTGCGGGGACACGAACACGCAGGCCAGCCATGGTCCGAGATCGCTTCGACCGGGCAGATCATCGTTCGCCAATGCCGCGCCGCCCAGCAGTTGACCGTTATCGACAGCCACCACGCTGGGCCAGGCGCCGTTGTGTTGGCCGGCAGCAAATTCGTGCTGCCACTCGGCCAGCGACTGACCGACGTACTCGTAGCTGAACTGCTCGTACAGCCAGGCGGCCATGGTGGGGCAATGCTCCATGTGCTCGTGCAACCAGAAAAACTGCGGCATGAGTAACTCCCTGAGAATGAGGTGCCGAGGGTAAAGCGCGCCCGCCGCTGTGTCATTCAGTGACACAAACGGGTGCACGACTGCGCTTCGTTTTCGCCCGCGCGCACCAAAACAACGCGCCAGCCTGCGCCGCACCGTTGGCCGCGCCGTGCATCGACGCCCCGGCCGCGCGGTCCGGAACTTGCTAGCCAAATGGCTCATTGCCAGCACCGGCAGCCCGACAGCGTTCTGTACAACGGAACGCTGGCAAGATCCTTTGAGGAGTCGTCGTTCATGCAGTCCGTGTTATCCCCTGGGATCCATCTTCTGAGCCGCTTTGGCTTTGCGCGCAAATTCCAACTGCTGTTCCTGCTATTCGCCCTGCCGCTGGCGGGCAGCTTGTGGATGGTCAGCCAAACCTTTCAAGCCAAGCTGGCGGTGATCGCCAAGGAACACAGCGGCGTGCGCCAATTACTCGCACTGGATGCCGTGGACCAGCAGTTGTCAGCTCGCCGCAACCTGGCCGCGCGCTGGAAAGCCGTGGACACCGCCCGCGTGCCCGGTGCCGATGCGCAACAAGCCATCACCCAGCTCGACAATTCCATGCCGGCGCTGCGCTCGGCCATGGACAGCTTCGCCGAAACGCTGCGCGCAGAAGGCGCCAGCGACGACGTGCAAAAGCGCCTGCAAGACCTGCAAACCGGCGCCGCGCAATTGGAATTAGCCAGCCTTCGCACCGTGGGCTGGTGGCCCGATGCGCTCGACCGCTTCACCGCCATGAAGGCGAGTTTGCAAGGCCTGCGCGACCAGATCGCGATCGACAGCGGCTTGACGCTTGACCCGTCGGTGGAAGGTTATTTGCTGATGCAGATCGCCACGCAACAGGCGCCGGAAATGATCGAACGTGTCGGCCGCCTGGCAAGCATGGGCGAAGCGTCGGTGGCGGCGGGTCAGTTCAGCCTGCAAAGCCGCCTGCAACTGCGCGACCTGCGTGCGCGCATCAACGATGCCCGCGCGCAATTGGACAAAACCGGCGCCACCCTGCAAGCCAAGTTGCCTGCCGCGCTCAGCGCGTGGGCCGACCAATACGGCGCCACCCAACAAACCCTCAACGCCGACCTCAAGGCCTTGGATGACGGCTTGTTCGGCGACACCATCAGCATGAAAGGCCCCACTTTCCAGCGCACCATGGACAGCCTGCTCAGCACCCTGTCGGCATTGCGCCAGCAGTCGCTGCAATCGCTGGACGCGCGCCTGGATTTCTACCACAACCGCGCCATTGCCCAAGCCGTTCCGGTGGCGGTTGCTTTTGGCCTGTTGCTGCTGGCGGCCGTGTACCTGTTCGTGTGCCTGCAAAGCTCGATTCGCCGCAGCGCCAGTGGCATTACCACCCTCGCGCAGTCGCTGCGCGACGGTAATTTGTGCGTGGAAGTGGCGGTGCAAGGGCGTGATGAACTGGCCGCCATCAGCACCGCCCTGAACGTCGCCGTGGTGCAACTGCGCACCAGCTTGCTGGGTGTGAACCACGAGACGTACCAACTCAGCGACGCCGTGATTACCCTCAATTCGCACTCCACCGACACCCTCGGTGAAGTGGAAGCGCAGCAGCACCAGATCAGCCAGATCGCCACCGCCGCCACGCAATTGGCCGCCACCTCGCTCGGCGTGGCGAAAAGCTGCGAGCAAGCCTCGGCCAGCGTGCGCCAAACCCGCGCCATCGCTGAAGCCAGCAACCGCGACAGCGAACGCACCACCGCCAGCATTCAGGAACTCAACCAACGCCTGAGCGACACCGCCGAGGCGTTGGGGCGCGTGAGCGATCAGGGCCAGCAGATTCATTCGGTGGTCGACAGCATTCGCGGCATCGCCGAGCAAACCAACTTGTTGGCGCTGAACGCCGCCATCGAAGCCGCCCGCGCCGGTGATCAGGGCCGCGGCTTTGCCGTGGTGGCCGATGAGGTGCGCAGCCTGTCGCAACGCACCCAAGCCTCCACGCTGCAAATCGCCACCACCGTGGAAAGCCTGCGCAGCACCGTGCGCCAGGCGGTGGAATTGATGGAAGCGGCGTGCGGCCAAGCGCAGAGCGACGCCACCGCCGTCACCGGACTGGGTGTCAGCCTGGGTGAAATCGCCAGCGCGGTTCAGGGCGTGAGCGACACCCTGGCGCAAATCGCCACTGCCGTGGAAGAACAAGCCACCACCGCCGACGCCGTCAGCGGCAGCATTCAGCAAGTGGACCAAGCCGCCATCCGCCTGCTCGACGGCGCCCGTGCGGTCAATCAGGCGGCCGACCGTTTAAGCCAAGGCAGCCGCGCGCTGAACGACAACACGGCGCGTTTTAGCCTCGGCTAAAACAAACGAGCCCCCGCGTTTCGGCGGGGGCTCGTGCTTGTTCAACTGCGGTTACTGGCGGGCCAAACGCACCCGCGTCACCCGCCGCTCCGACACCTCGGTGACCGACAGCCGCCAGTCGCCCCACTCCACCTCGTCGCCAATCATCGGCAAGCGATCCAGCAGGCTCATCACCAGGCCGGCGACGGTTTGGTAATCGTCGGTGGCGCTGGCGGCAAAGCCGATGCGTTCCTGCACCAGGCTGAGGTTAAGCGCACCGCTGACCAGGTAAGCGCCGTTATCGTCGACGATATCCGGGCCGTCCACCTCGCTGGCATCGGGCAACTCGCCGGCGATGGATTCGAGGATGTCGGTCATGGTCAGAACGCCCATGAAATCGCCAAACTCACTGACCACGAAGGCGATGTGCGTCGACTCTTTGCGCATCTGCTCCAGGGCGTTGAGCACGGTGAAGTGCTCCAGCACGTTGATGGTTTGGCGCGCCATGGTGTGCAGGTCCGGCCAGTTGCCGGCGAGCAGTTCCTTGAGTAACTCCTTCTTGTGCACAAAGCCCAGTGGCTCGTCGACGTGGCCTTCACGCACCAGCGGCAGGCGCGAGTACGAGGAGTTCATCAACTTCTGGCGAATGGCTTCCGGGCTCTCGCCTACGTCGAGGTACAGCACCTCGGCGCGCGGCGTCATCACCGCGCGCACCGGGCGCTCGGCCAGTTGCAACACGCCGCTGATCATCACCCGCTCGCGGCGGTTGAATGCCGGCTGCGCATCGTCGCCCTGCACCAGATCGGCAATGTCTTCGCCCACTTCGTCCACCGTCAGCTCACGCCCGCCGAGCAATCGCATCACCGCATGGGCCGTGCGCGCGCGGCGCGGCAACGTGCCCTGCGCCGAGCGCTGGCGACCACGGCGCGCCAACTGGTTGAAAAGCTCAATCACAATCGAGAAACCGATGGCCGCGTACAAGTAACCCTTGGGAATGTGGAAACCCAAGCCTTCGGCCGCCAAGCTGAATCCGATCATCATCAAGAAGCCCAAGCACAGCATGATCACCGTCGGGCGAGCGTTGACGAAGGCCGTCAGCGGTTTGCTCGCCACGATCATCACGCCGATGGACACCACCACCGCAATCATCATCACGCTCAGGTGTTCCACCATGCCGACGGCGGTAATTACCGCGTCCAACGAGAACACCGCATCAAGCACCACAATCTGCGCAACGATAGGCCAGAACAGCGCGTAACCGGCGCCGGCCGAGCGCTCGGCAATGTGGCCTTCGAGGCGCTCGTGCAACTCCATGGTCGCCTTGAACAGCAGGAAGATACCGCCGAACAGCATGATCAGATCACGGCCCGAGAAGCTCTTGTCGAACACCTCGAACAGCGGCTCGGTGAGCGTCACCATCCAGGAAATACTGGCCAGCAAGCCCAGGCGCATGATCAACGCCAGCGACAGGCCGATCAGCCGGGCGCGATCGCGCTGCTCCGGTGGCAGCTTGTCGGCGAGGATGGCGATAAACACCAGGTTGTCGATGCCCAGCACCAGTTCCAAAACAATAAGCGTGAGCAGGCCTAGCCAGGCCGTGGGGTCAGCTATCCATTCCATGTTTAGAGAACCTGCGTCGAAATAATAAGAAGAGCACGGCAAGCGTGAGCGGCGCGATGGCGCGGCGGGGCAGAACGAGGCGTTAACGGGGCGTGGCTAAAACTGGGAGGTTCCTGAAGCGTGTTCATAAAGGCCAAGAGTGATTTCGGGCGGCCATCCTACCCAATAAGAAACCCTCGCACCGCTGGCCAAGTATTGCGGAATTTGTATCGACCCCTTGGCGTTAATGGCGCAGCAGGTAAACCCCTAAGCCCACCACTGCGCAACTAAACAGCACCCGAATCACGCCCCACTTGAAACGAAACAGCGCCACCGCCGCTGCGACCGCGATAACCGCCGACGGCCAATCCAGCGAGCCGTCAAAGCCTTCGGGCCACAACACGTGATAGGCGAAAAACACCGCCAGGTTAAGAATCACGCCCACCACCGCTGCGGTGATGGCGGTTAACGGCGCGGTGAATTTCAGCTCGTTGTGGGTCGATTCCACCAGCGGCCCGCCCGCCAAAATGAACAGAAACGAGGGCAGAAAGGTAAACCAGGTAACCAGCGCAGCCGCGACGGCGCCCGCCAAAAACGCGTGCTCGGCACCAAACACCGGCTGCACATAAGCGCCGACAAACCCGACAAACGCCACCACCATAATCAGCGGACCCGGCGTGGTTTCGCCGAGCGCCAGGCCGTCGATCATCTGCGTCGGCGTCAGCCAGCCGTAATGGCCCACCGCGCCCTGATACACATAGGGCAACACTGCGTACGCGCCGCCAAATGTCAGCAGCGCCGCCTTGGTGAAAAACCAACCCATCTGCGTGAACGTGCCGTGCCAGCCATACAGCGCAGTCAACAACCCCATCGGCAACGCCCACAGCCCAGCGCCCACTACCAGCAACACAACCAGGCGCGACCAGCGAAAGCGCGCGTGCTCGGGCGTGGGCGTGTCGTCATCAATCAGCGCCGGCCCGAACGACTGCTTCGCCGCACCGTGCCCGCCGCCGACAGTGAACACGCCCGGCGCGAGTTTGCCGCCCACATAACCCAGCAACGCAGCCGACAGCACAATCAACGGAAACGGCACGCTTAGGGCAAAAATCGCCACAAACGAGGCGGCCGCGATGCCCCACAGCCAATTGTTCTTCAGCGCCCGCGAGCCGATGCGATGGGCCGCCTGCACCACAATCGCCGTGACCGCTGGCTTGATGCCATAGAACAAACCGGCCACCACCGGCACCTCACCAAAGGCGATGTACACCCACGACAGCGCAATCAAAATAAACAACGACGGCAACACAAACAGCCCGCCAGCAATCACCCCGCCCCAGGTGCGGTGCATCAGCCAACCGATATACGTCGCCAACTGCTGCGCCTCGGGGCCGGGCAGCACCATGCAGTAATTCAACGCATGCAGAAAACGCCGCTCAGAAATCCAACGCCGACGCTCGACCAATTCCTGATGCATGATCGCGATCTGCCCGGCCGGGCCGCCGAAACTGATGAAGCCGAGTTTTAGCCAGAAGAGCAGGGCTTGGAATAGTGGGATGGGGGTGGGCTGAGGCGTGGGGTTGGTCATGGGGCGTCGGGATTGGGGCCGGTATGAGGTGGCTGAAGATAACGCACTAATAAGGCACAAATGTAGCGTGGGGTTTGGTTGCTGGGAGGGAATTTGCGCCAGTCGTGGAGATCGGCGATCGACTCACAATACTGGATCCCCGCGTTCGCGAGGATGACGGATGTTTTTGCCCCTTTCATCCGTCGGACCTGACGAAAAACGCTGAAAAGTTCTCCGTCACCCCCGCGAACGCGGGGATCCAGAGTCTTTCAGGAGACTCAGTTAGCCCCGCAAGCGTGGATCCCAATCGTCGGCCCACCGCCTTCACGGGGGGATAACGGAAAACTCAATAAAACCTCCGTCATCCTCGCAAAGGCGAAGCCCCATCCCCACCCACGCTGCTACGCTACGCCCACCTCGGCCACCGCCCGTTCGCCCAAATGCCCAACCCCCTAGCCCACTTCCACACCCCAAACCCCAACCTGCCCCCTCGCGACACCGCGCCCATGCTTTCGGAAGAACACGCCCGGGCCCAGGAATGCGCCGCCAGCGAACGCTTTAGTTGGCTCACCGTCTGCGTAGCGCCGCTGTGCTTCGGCCCGATTCTGCCCTTCCTCGCCTACATCGTCGGCCTGTTGTGCTACCGAACCCTGTTCGACGCACACCTAGACATCGACCATCTCCTCGAAACGACTTACGTCTGGCTAGTGCCGGCCACCCTGCTCTTCACCGCCGCCTGGTTGCTGCTCAACATCCGCCACGCCAAGCGCGACGCGACCAAACGCTACTGGCGAACCTTGCCCGAGCGCGGCGAAGTTGAACTGGAGCGCCACACGTTAGTGACCGCCACCAATGTGTGGTCCAACGCCTACGACCCGGACTGCAACACTCTCAGCATCTGGAACGGCGAACGCCTGGAAAACGCCTACGACAGCGGCATCACCCAATGGCTCCTCGCAACCACAACCGCCGGCCACTGGCTGGTGCTGAAAAAACACTACCCCGGCAACTTCAGCTACGCCCGCGAAGGCAAACAGCCAGCGCCTGAAAAACTCCTGCACGCCCACGCAGAAGTCGCTATCGCGTTCGCCCCGAGAACCAACCTGACCCTGGGCCAACGCTTCGATGGCGCGCCCATTCCCGTGCACAACACTGCCTACTGGCTGAGCACCGACGAGCTTCAGCGTCTTACCGAAGCAGCACACCACTGGGCCTTCGCGCCGCCCGATCAGTACGGCGTTGTTAATGCGCAAGACGCCGCGTGGGTGGAGCAATTAGTCGACAAGACAAAAGCTTCCTAACCACGCGCCCCGTCCGCCGCAGTTGCAAATTAGCCAGCAGTTGTCGAAAATGCGAAACATTGCTAATTACTAACCGTGTGCATTTGTGCCAGACCTGCGCGTCGCCTCCCAAGACCCCTTCCATACCCTGTATGCGGAAAACCACCGCTGGCTACAGAGCTGGTTGCTGCGTCGTCTGGGCTCGCACGCCGATGCCGCCGACCTGGCGCAAGACACCTTCGTGCGTACCCTCAAATCCCAACAAGCCGCCGTCATCGACGAGCCGCGCGCC
Source organism: Pseudomonas sp. AC229 (assembly GCF_979254655.1). Lineage (NCBI taxonomy): Bacteria > Pseudomonadati > Pseudomonadota > Gammaproteobacteria > Pseudomonadales > Pseudomonadaceae > Pseudomonas > Pseudomonas sp. AC229. Next base: position 6,097 of record NZ_CEEDHK010000019.1, on the reverse strand, counting down.
TTTCTCTGCGTGGTCGCCAAACGTGTGCTCTGTTCGTTCTGGCGCCGCAGTGAGCTGGAGCGCGCCTACCTCGAAGCACTGGCCAGCCTGCCGGAAACCGTGGTGCCGTCGGAGGAAGATTTCGCCCTGCTGCGCGAAGCCGTGGCGGTGATCGACGCCATGCTTACTGAATTGCCGAGCAAAGTGCGCCACGCCTTTCTGCTCAATCGCCTGGACGGCATGACCCACCCGCAAATCGCCGAGCAATTGGGCGTTTCGCTGGCCACCGTGGAACGGTGGATCAAGCAGGCCGTCACCCAGTGCTACCTGGCGACATTGGCATGACGCCGTCACACCCAAGCCTGACGCCCGCGATTAAAGCCGCCATCGACTGGCTGGTGTTCCTCGACTCCGGCCGCGCCAACGCCAACGATCAAGCCGCCTTTAGCGCCTGGCTCAGCGCCGACAACGCCAACCGCCGCGCCTGGGAAACCATCAGCGGCGCGGTGCAGGCGCCATTCAACCAGCTCGCTGACGTGCAGCGACAATTGCCCGGCAGCGCAACTGCGGCGGCGCGTGTGCTGCGCAGTTCGGGCATTTCCCATGAGCGTCGGCGCCTGCTGCGCGGTGGTACGGCGTTGTTGCTGCTGGCAGGGTTGCCGGGCGTGCTGGCATTGCAGCGGCGCATGCCATTGGAAGGCTTGTTCAGCGACTTCCATACCGGCACGGCCGAGCGCCAACAGTTGCGCCTGGAAGACGGCAGCACGCTCGCGCTCAACGCCCGCAGCGCCGCCAACGTGCTGTTCAGCACGCACACGCGCCAGGTCACGTTGAAACAGGGCGAGCTTAGTATTCAGGCACTGGCCGACCCGATGCGCCCCTTCGAAGTAATCACCGCCCAGGGCAGCATCAGCACCCTCGCCTCGCGCTTTGTGGTTCGTCAGCTGCCGGAACAAACCCTGGTCAGCGTGCAGGAAAACAGCGTGCAGGTGTTCGACCAGTATGGTCATCACGCCTCCATCAGCGCCGGGCAGAGCGTGCTGTTCAGCGCCAACCAGACCCTCGCCGCCATGCCCAGCCGCGCCCGTAACGACGCCTGGCTCGATGGCCGGCTGGACATCGACGACGAATCCCTTGGCGCCGTGATCGATGCGCTGCGGCCCTACCGCTATGGGCTGCTGCGCGTGTCGCCGGAAGCGGCGAGCCTGCGCGTGTTCGGCGTATTTGCCCTGGACGACAGCGACCGCACCTTGCAGTCACTTGCTCAAGTGCTGCCCATCACCGTCGCGCAATACGGCCCGGTCACCTTGATTGACCTGGCCTGACGCGTACCCAACCAAAAAAAAATGAAAACGCGTGAGGGGTTTTTCCAACTCGCGCGACAGAGGAGGAAGTTCCCACTCTCTCCTGCAAGGAAAGTCTCTGCCATGCGTTCTTCCTCACCCCGCGCCGCGCGTTTGGCCATGGCCGTTGCCCTGGCATTTTCCAGCGGCGTTACCGCCCTGACCCCGGTCGCCGCCCACGCCGACCAAACGCTGCAACGCTACGACCTGGCCGCCATGCCGCTGGACCAGGCCCTGCGCCAGATCGCCCGCCAAAGCGGCCGCACCATCGTCGCCGACCCCGCTCTGGTGCGCGGCCGCAGCAGCGCCGCCGTGCAGGGTCAGTTCAGCGCCGAAGCAGCGGCGCAGCAGGCACTGAGCGGCAGCGGTCTGGCCCTGCGCATCACCGACAACGGCACCTTCACCGTTGAGCCAGTGGCCAGCGGCGAAGCCTTGCAGCTCAACCCCACCAGCATCGACGCGAGCGCCATGCAAAGCGCCTTCTCCCCGGTGCCCGGCTACTTCGCCAGCAACGCCAGCAGCGCGACGAAAACCGACAAACCCATTCTCGAAACCGCACAGGCCATCAGCGTGGTTACCGCCGAGCAGATCGCCGACCGCAAAGTCGACCGCGTGGAAGATGCCGTGGCCTACAGCGCCGGCGTGCGCGTGGGCAGTTCCGGCCTGGACCCGCGCTTCGACATGATCAGCGTGCGCGGTTTTGAAACCACTCAATCGGCCGACTTCCTCGACGGCCTGCGCCAGCCCGGCAGCGGCTGGCTGTCGCTGTACTCCACCGAAGCCTACAACCTGGAACGCATCGAAGTGCTCAAGGGCCCGGCGTCCGTTCTGTACGGGCAAATCAGCCCCGGCGGCATGGTCAACCGCGTGAGCAAGCGCCCTAGCCTGCAAGCAAAAAACCAGGTGGAAATTCAGGACGGCAACTACAACCACCGCCAAGGCCAGTTCGACATCGGCGGCAAGCTCGACGATGACGGCGACGTGCTGTTCCGCACCGTGGGCGTGTACCGTGACGCCGAATATTCCATCGAGCAGATGAACAACGACACCCGCCTGATCGCGCCGTCGCTCACCTGGCAAATCGACCCCGACACCAGCCTGACCCTGCTTGCCCAGTACCAGGAACGGGAAACGGCCGCCTCGCCGATGCTCTACCAGGACGGCGACCACCTCACCGACTTCTGGCAGGGCGACGAATACTTCGACAAGCTCGAACAGCGGCAATGGACGGTCGGCTATGAGTTCGAGCACGCCTTCAACGACACCTTCAGCCTTCAACAAAACCTGCGCTACGGCCAGGTCGACACCAGCAACCAATACCTGCAACCCACCGGCCTGGTCGGCGGCCGCACGCTTGAGCGCTACGCCGTGGGCGTTTACGAAGATATGGAATCGCTGTCCACCGACACGCGCCTGATCAGCCGCTTCGCCACTGGCGAGGTGCAACACACGCTGATCACCGGCGTCGACTACGCCTGGATCGACACCTCGCTGCTCTACGCCTCCGGCCCCGGCCCGTCGATTGACCTGTACTCGCCGGACTACCACCAGCCCGTGTCCACACCGACTTCGCCGATCGTGGACCAGGACGGCCTCATCCACCGCGCCGGCGCCTACATCAACGACCAACTGGAAATCGGCAACTGGCGCCTTTCCGCCGGCCTGCGCCGCGACTGGGTACACACACGCAACAACGGCAACCTGCCCGGCGACGAAAACCGCAAAGGCAGCGACGCCGCCACCACCGGCCAGCTCGGCGTGCTCTACCTGTTCGACAACGGCCTGGCGCCCTACGCCAGCTATGCCGAGTCGTTCCAGCCGTCCACCGAAACCAATGCCGATGGCGAGCCGTTCGCGCCCACCGAAGGCAAGCAATACGAAGTCGGCCTGAAATACCAACCGCCCGGCACCACGACGATGCTCACCGCCTCGCTGTACCACCTCACCCAACAGAACGTAGTGAGCCGCGATGCCGTGGACCCACTCAAAAGCACCCAAACCGGCGAACAGGTTTCGCGCGGCCTGGAGCTGGAAGCCGTCACCGACCTGACCGAGCGCCTGAGCCTGAACGCCAGCTACAGCTTTAACGACCCGGAAATCACCAAAAGCATCGCCGGCGATGAAGGCAACGAACCCAAAGACGTGCCCCGCCACCTCGCCTCGCTGTGGCTCGACTACAGCCTGCCCTTCGGCCTGGGCTTTGGCGCCGGCGCGCGCTACACCGGCAGCACCTATGGCGACAACATGAACACCCGCAAAAACGAGGACTACACCCTGTTCGACGCCGGCGTGCACTACGACTTCGGCGGCGGCCTGGACGGCGTGCGCCTGGCCCTGAACTCGCGCAACCTCACCGACCGCCGCTACATCAATTGCCAGGACGGCTACTGCTACCGCGGCGAAGCGCGCAGTGTCGTCACCAGCCTGAGCTACAGCTGGTGAGCCGCCTGAACGCACTGCGCAGCGCGGCGTTTCTCGTCGCCGCGTTGCTACTTGGCAGCGCCGTGGCCGAGCCGGTGACCCTCGACGGCACCGAGCAATGGACCCTGAAAAGCGCCGAGGGCAGCGACTACCGCATCATGATCAGCCTGCCGGAGGGCGATGTGCCCTACACCGGCGGCTATCCGGTGATTTACGTAGTCGACGGCAACGCCTTTTTCCCCGCCTTCCATGCCGCCAAGCGCGCCCAAGACCGCATGAAAAGCGCCATCATCGTCGCCATCGGCTACCCCAGCACCACGCCGTACGACTTCAACCGCCGCGCCTTCGACCTCTCGCCCCCGCAACCGGCCGACCGCAACGACCCACCCCAAGGCGGCCAAGACCTGTTCCTCGACTTCATCGAAAAACGCCTGATGCCCAAAGTGAGCGAACGCTTCAAAGTCGACCAAGACCAACGCAGCCTGGTCGGCTGGTCATTCGGCGGCATGTTCGGCATCTACACCCTCTTCACCCGCCCGCACCTGTTCCAACACACCGTGGCCGTAAGCCCCAGCCTGTGGTGGCGCGACCGCTTCCTGCTCGAACCCGAACGGGCCTTCACCCAACGCGCCCACGACGGCAAGGTCAACCTCACCCACAGCAGCCTGACCCTGCTCGTCGGCGACCGCGAAATGCCCCAGGAACTGCAAGACGCCCGCGCCCTGCAACGCCGCCTCGAAGCGCTGTCGCAATACGGGCTGCGTAGCGACTTCCACATCGAAACCGGCGAAGACCATATGTCCGTGCCGTTTCGGGTGGTGACGCGGGTGTTGGAGGAATTGCTGACGACGCGGCGGTATTAGGTACGGGCGGTTCGCCGCCTTCGGCGTTGCGACGGAAGATGACGCAAACACCTCCGTCATAGGTGTTTCCCAAACCGCGCAGGCTTGGACGGGTTCACAACTGGTGCCAGCGAAAAGGGGAAAGATTGAACCACCCCCGTCTTTCTCAATAACGCAGAAGTATCGAGCGCCGAAAAAACACCCCGTGAAATAGCTGCCACCAAGAAGGAACCCACCGCCTCAATAAACCGCCACCCAATGAGCCAAGAAATACATGGGCGGCTTGGTCGAGGCCGGTGGAGCGCTAGGCGCTTTTGGGCGCGCCACCTTTGGAGGTATTACCGTTTTGCCGTCGGGCGCTAGTGTGGGCAGGTAGCACTCGGGCATCGGTTGAGGCTCTAGAACAGTCATGTGGTTTCTCCATTTTTTTGCGATACAAATTCGACCCATTGGACCTTGGAAGCATTGATCAACATGGACTCGGCACCGAAACGCCATTCAGCACCTTCAGCGTCCAGCCAGCTTGGCGCTTGAATCAAAAACTGCCCCGCTGACGGAGACGCTGGCCACTGTTCAGGCCACCCGTAAATGCGCTTATCGTTGTAAAGGTGCAGCACAACGAAACCTGCATAGCGCGAAAACGAGCCGAACCACTCGGACGGGTAAGACGTCTGTCGGGTGATTTTTCCCCGCCGCAGCAGTTGATGAAGCTCGTCGTTGTTCGTCAGGTAGCACGAGCCCAAACCGAGCAGCATCGCTACGGCGACCGAGCAAGCAGACCGCGCGGCAATATCCCAACTACCTATCGCGAAAAAGCGGTCGCCCAACCCGGTCAGCCCCCACCCAAGCGCCTCGACGACGCCGTGAATCAGGAACGTAAATATCAGCGCCTGGACGATTTGGCCGAAACTGTCTGGCCGTTTAAACGACGTTAAGGAATAGAAAATCCAGGTCGCAAGAAAGCCGGGAATCAAATACTGCAACAGCGGGATTAGCTCCCTGACCAGGCTATCCATGTCCAATGCCACTCCGTGATTGCGGTCGTGAGTGACAGTACCGAAGGCACCGACCGGGAAAAATCGGCCAGCGCCGCTTCAATGGTATGAGATCACCGAGGGCTTGCTGAGATTCGGTGAAGCAATTGAAGGAATTGCGTAGCGCAACGAACAGCGCTGCCAAATCCCAGCCACAAAAAAGGGGAACACCTTGTTCCCCTTCTATGGGTCGGGCGAGCAGCGGCAGCGTCGATGCTGCCCCTGCTCGCTCCAAGAAAAGCGGCCTAACCGACCGCCCTCAAAGCAGCTTACTTAGCCGCCGTCTCCGAACCAGCCGCCTTATTCAGCGCCAGGTGATTAGCGATGCACATGTCAAACGCTTCCACCAAAAACAGGTTGGGTTTCCCTGTTACGGGCGGCACCAGGCAACGGCTGGCTACGCGTTTGCCGAGCATTTCGGTGTCGATGTAGATGACGTTCACCGGCGACTTGCTGGGGTTTTCTTGCTCGGTGAAGT
>NZ_CEEDHK010000018.1:20657-75864 GCF_979254655.1 Pseudomonas sp. AC229 | reverse complement strand
ACTGCGCCTTTTCCCCGAATCCATTGAGCCCTCCTGAAAATAAATCAGAAGGTGTAAACCTTATTCAGGACGGGACATAGGCAATAAAAAAGGCCGGTCCATGACCGGCCTTTTTTATTGCCCATTGAAATTGGCCCCAAGGGGCCAAATATCAGGCTTCGGAGGTAACCGCTTGTGGCTGTGATACAGCGACTGGCGGCGCGTCCGCAGTTTGGGTGATGGAGCTGATGTTGACAGCATGCAGGCCCTTGGGACCCTGAATGATGTCAAAGCTGACCGGCTGGCCTGCTTTAAGGGTTTTGTAACCGTCCATCTGGATAGCCGAGTAGTGGGCGAACAGGTCCTCATCTCGGCCGTCAGCCAGGATAAACCCATAGCCCTTGGCGTTGTTGAACCACTTGACCTTACCGCTAAGCATGCTGATGTCCCTCTGCAAATACACCCACCACTGGGGTATTATCCGTTACGACTCCGCGCTGGAATCATCCGCTTTGGTAAGCGCGCGGACCCTGATACCCTCGATTGGGTATTCTCTGTTTGTAACACTGATTTACTGATAGTCAAGGCGACGGCACGACCGTCTGCGAAGTCGGTCAAAAACTGTCTGTCGTCCCACTCCTACAATTACGAACCTTTCATCCCACATGCGTGTAAGTAGCCAGATTCGACTAACATTCAATCAGGACCATCCCGAGCCGCATGAGGATGACGCCTCGGGCGTGGCCCTGCAGGAAGCTAAGCCTGCGCTGCAGGCACCACCGATGTACAAGGTGGTCCTATTCAACGACGACTACACCCCCATGGATTTCGTTGTCGAAATTCTTGAAGTGTTCTTCAGTTTGAACAGGGAAGTGGCAACCAAAATCATGCTGACCGTTCATACAGAGGGACGGGCAGTGTGTGGCGTGTACACCCGTGATGTTGCGGAGACCAAGGCAATGCAGGTCAACCAATACGCGAGAGAAAGCCAACACCCGCTACTCTGTGAGATAGAGAAAGACGGTTAATTGCGACTGCTTGGTTATGAGGTGAAGCTATGTTGAATCGAGAGCTCGAAGTCACCCTCAATCTGGCCTTCAAGGAGGCCCGCACCAAGCGTCATGAATTCATGACGGTTGAGCACCTCTTGCTGGCCTTGCTGGACAACGAGGCAGCCGCCTCAGTCCTGCGTGCGTGCGGAGCGAACCTGGACAAGCTGCGCCATGACCTCCAGGAATTCATCGACTCCACCACGCCCCTAATCCCTCAACACGACGAAGAGCGCGAAACCCAACCAACCTTGGGCTTCCAGCGCGTTCTGCAGCGCGCGGTCTTCCACGTGCAAAGTTCGGGCAAGCGTGAGGTGACGGGCGCCAACGTGCTGGTGGCTATTTTCAGCGAACAGGAAAGTCAGGCCGTATTCCTGCTCAAGCAACAAACTGTCGCGCGAATCGATGTGGTCAACTTCATCGCGCACGGCATTTCCAAAGTTCCAGGCAACGCCGATCACACCGACAGCGATCAGGAAATGCAGGACGAAGAGGGCGGCGAAGCGTCTTCGTCGAGCAATCCGCTGGATGCCTATGCCAGTAACCTCAATGAAGCTGCACGTTTGGGCCGTATTGATCCGCTGGTAGGCCGTGAAAGCGAGGTGGAACGTGTGGCACAGATTCTGGCGCGGCGCCGCAAAAACAATCCACTGCTGGTGGGCGAAGCAGGCGTCGGTAAAACCGCCATCGCTGAGGGTCTGGCCAAGCGCATCGTCGACGGCCAAGTACCGGATCTGTTGTCCGATAGCGTGGTTTACTCGCTCGATCTCGGCGCCTTGCTCGCTGGCACCAAATATCGCGGCGATTTTGAGAAGCGCCTGAAGGCGTTGCTCAACGAGTTGCGCAAACGTCCCCACGCCATTCTGTTCATCGACGAAATCCACACCATTATTGGTGCGGGCGCGGCGTCTGGCGGTGTGATGGATGCATCGAATCTGCTCAAGCCCATGCTGTCCTCGGGCGAGATTCGCTGCATCGGTTCGACGACCTTCCAGGAATTCCGCGGAATCTTCGAGAAAGACCGCGCCTTGGCGCGTCGCTTCCAGAAAGTTGACGTTACCGAGCCGTCGGTTGAAGACACCATTGGCATTTTGCGTGGCCTCAAAGGACGCTTCGAGCAACATCACGGTCTTGAGTACAGCGATGAGTCGCTGCGTGCCGCTGCTGAGCTCGCCTCGCGCTATATCAATGACCGTCATATGCCCGACAAGGCCATCGATGTAATCGACGAGGCGGGCGCGTTCCAGCGCTTGCAGCCAGTCGAGAAGCGCGTGGCGCGAATCGAGGTGGAGCACGTCGAGGATATCGTCGCCAAAATCGCGCGCATTCCCCCGAAACATGTCTCCAGCTCCGACAAAGAGCTGTTGCGTAACCTTGAGCGCGATTTGAAGCTGACGGTGTTTGGTCAGGACGCGGCCATCGATTCGCTGGCAACGGCAATCAAGCTTTCCCGCGCGGGCCTCAAGTCGCCGGATAAACCGGTCGGTTCGTTCCTGTTCGCCGGTCCTACCGGTGTCGGTAAAACCGAGGCGGCGCGGCAGTTGGCCAAAGCCATGGGTATCGAACTGGTGCGTTTCGACATGTCGGAATACATGGAGCGCCACACGGTTTCCCGCTTGATTGGTGCGCCTCCAGGCTACGTCGGTTTCGATCAGGGAGGCCTGCTAACCGAAGCCATCACCAAAATGCCGCATTGCGTATTGCTGCTCGATGAAATCGAAAAGGCGCACCCGGAAGTCTTCAACTTGCTGCTGCAAGTGATGGACCACGGCACGCTGACCGATAACAACGGCCGCAAGGCGGACTTCCGCAACGTCATTTTGATCATGACCACCAACGCCGGTGCCGAAACGGCCTCGCGGGCCTCGATTGGGTTCACCCATCAGGACCACTCGACCGACGCCATGGAAGTGATCAAGAAGAGCTTCACGCCGGAGTTCAGAAACCGCCTGGATACCATTATCCAGTTCGGTCGCCTGAGCCACGAAGTGATCAAAAGCGTGGTCGACAAGTTCCTCACCGAGCTGCAAGCACAACTCGAGGACAAACACGTCACGCTGGAGGTCAGCGACGCGGCGCGCAATTGGCTGGCAACGGGTGGCTACGATTCGCAAATGGGCGCACGCCCAATGGCGCGTCTGATCCAAGACAAGATCAAACGTCCGCTGGCAGAAGAGATTCTGTTTGGCGAGCTGGCCGAACACGGCGGTGTGGTGCACATCGATGTGGTCGACGGCGAGATGACGTTCGACTTCGAAACGACAGCCGAAATGGCTTAGCTCGGTAAGGCTTGTCGGGGAAATGGTCTGCCATTTCCTCGGCTCGCTACATAAACCGCACCAACAAAAATGCCCAGCAGTTGCTGGGCATTTTTATTTAACTGGCTTAGCGCGCGCGGTAAGTAATGCGGCCCTTGCTCAGGTCGTACGGCGTCAACTCAACACGTACTTTGTCACCGGTAAGAATACGGATGTAGTTCTTGCGCATCTTTCCGGAGATATGCGCGGTTACGACGTGCCCATTTTCTAACTCCACGCGAAACATGGTGTTAGGTAGGGTGTCGACGACAGTGCCTTCCATTTCGAAGCTGTCTTCTTTCGACATGCAGTAAAGCCCTCGGTTACCAATGAATGGCCCGGTGCAACTGGCGCCAGGCAAAAGCGGCGTGCATTGTGCCCGAAAACAGGGCCCGTCGCCAAGGTATTCAGGTGAGGGTTATCCAGCGTTGATTGACGAACAGCTCAATGGGGCGGTATTGGGTCTTGTAATTCATCTTCCGGCAGCTCTTGATCCAGTAACCCAAATACACCGCATGCAGCCCGATACGGCGGGTTTCGGCGATCTGCCAAAGGATGGCGAAGCGCCCGAGGCTGCGGCGTTCTTCGGTGGGGTCGTAGAAGGTGTAAACCGCTGAAAGGCCGTTCGGCAACACGTCGGTGACCGCGATAGCGACCAGCCGGCCGTCCAGGCGGAACTCATAGAAGCGCGAGAAGGGCAGGTCGCGCACAAGGAAGGTCGTGAATTGGTCGCGGTTCGGCGGATACATGTCGCCGTCCGAATGGCGCTGTTCGATGTATCGGGCGTATAGCGCGTAATACTCTTCATTGAAGTTCGGCCGAACGGCGCGCACCTGCAGATTTTCATTGCGCTTGAGGATGCGCCGTTGCTGGCGGGTGGGCTGGAACAGGGCGGCGGGGATGCGCGCCGGAACGCAGGCGGTGCAGCCTTGGCAGTGCGGGCGATACAGGTGATCGCCGCTGCGGCGAAAGCCCATTTCCGAAAGCTCGGCATACACATCCACATCCATGGGCTGGCTGGGATCGAGGAACAGCGTGGTGGCTTGTTCTTCGGGCAGGTAGCTGCAGGGATGCGGTTGAGTGGCATAGAACTTAAGGCGCGCCAGCTCGGTCATGATCAACACTCTTGAGAGCCTGGGGTTAAGTGTATGCCAGGGTTTCGGACTCGACTAGGCGACCCAGTCGGCTGTGGTCGGCTGATCCAGATGACGCTTCAGAAAATTTGCAAATTCGGCCCGCGCAATGGGTCGCGCACCGAAGCTATGCAGGTGTTGGGTGGGCATCTGGCAGTCGATCAAAACAAAACCCCAGACCTTGAGGTGTTCGACCAGCGTGGCGAAGCCGACTTTCGAGGCGTTGTCCGCGTGGCTAAACATTGATTCGCCAAAAAACAGCTGCCCCATCGCCAGACCATATAGCCCGCCGACCAGTTTGCCGTCGTCCCATACCTCCACCGAATGGGCGAAGCCCTGCTGATGAAGCTTCAGGTAGGCCGCTTGCATGGCATCGGTAATCCAGGTGCCATCGGCATAGCTGCGCGGGCCGGCGCAGGCGCTGATGACGGCAGCAAAGTCTTGATCGAAGCTCACCTGATAGCGGCCCTGACGCATCACCTTGGCCAGGCTGCGGGACACATGTAGTTCGCCAGGAAACAAAACGGTACGCGGATCGGGTGACCACCAGAGAATCGGCTGCCCTTCAGCGAACCAGGGAAAGCAGCCGTGCCGGTAAGCAGCCACCAGGCGTTCGGCGCTCAAGTCGCCGCCAGCCGCGAGCAAACCTTCCGGGTCGCGTAGCGCTTTTTCCAGGGGTGGGAATTCGTAGCGGTTTCGTTGCAGCCAAGTGAGCATGGTCAGGCCCGGCCGGGGGAGAGGAGGGCGGACCCAAGGGCCCGCCGCTTAACGCTTACAAGTCCAGGTATTTCTCGGCATCCAGTGCGGCCATGCAGCCTGCGCCGGCCGACGTGATGGCTTGGCGGTATACGTGGTCTGCCACATCACCAGCGGCGAATACGCCTTCGATGTTCGTCGCGGTGACGTTCCCTTCGCTGCCGCCTTTGATCAGCAGGTAGCCGTCACGCATATCCAACTGGCCGGTGAACAGGTCGGTGTTCGGCTTGTGGCCAATGGCGATAAACACGCCAGCGAGCGCCAGCTCCGAGGTTTCGCCAGTGTGGCTGTCGCGCAGGCGCACGCCCGTCACGCCTTTGTTGTCGCCCAGCACTTCGTCCAAATTCTGGTTCCAGTGCAGGCGCATGTTGCCGTTGGCGGCTTTATCGAAGAGTTTGTCCTGCAGAATTTTTTCGGCGCGCAGCTTGTCGCGACGGTGGATCAAGTGCACTTCTTTGGCGATGTTGGACAGATACAGCGCTTCTTCGACTGCGGTGTTGCCGCCGCCGACAACCGCAACAACTTGGTTGCGGTAGAAGAATCCGTCGCAGGTCGCGCAAGCCGAAACGCCCTGGCCGGCGAACGCTTCTTCAGACGGCAGGCCCAAGTACTGAGCCGAGGCGCCGGTTGCAATAATCAGTGCATCGCAGGTGTAGGTGCCGCTGTCGCCTTTGAGCGTGAATGGCTTGCTCTGCAACTCGGCGGTATGGATGTGGTCGTAGACAATCTCGGTGTCGAAGCGCTCGGCGTGTTTCTGCATGCGCTCCATCAAGGCCGGACCTGTCAGGCCTTCGACGTCGCCGGGCCAGTTGTCCACTTCAACGGTGGTCGTCAGTTGGCCGCCGGGTTGAATACCAGTGATGACCAAAGGTTTGAGGTTGGCGCGCGCAGCGTACACGGCAGCGCTGTAACCGGCAGGGCCGGAGCCCAGGATGATCAGCCGCGAATGCTTGACTTCACTCATAAAAAGACCCCATAAGCCTTTGTCACAAAAGAGAATGCGTGCTCCAATTGGGCCGCACGAAAGATGCTGGCGGCTATGCTACACCGAAGCAGCAGAGCCCCGCAAAACGCGCCACCGGCAAGCCCGCGCGCGTGGCAAGAAACGGGTAAATCCGTACAATGGCCGAGTTTTCGCCGCCAATCGTTTAGTTGGACGCGCCACAAGCGCAGGAAAAGACGCGTTTTGAAGAATTCCACCACCACCGCTCAAGCACCCGTCTGGCGTCAGCAATTGCACTACCGACTCAAGGAAGGTGCGCTGATCGCCCTCGGTGCGCTCTGCCTCTATCTGTGGATGGCACTGCTCACTTACGACCAGAACGATCCGGGCTGGACCCACACCAGCAACGTAGTGCAAGTGCAGAACGCTGCCGGCCGCGCCGGCGCCTGGTTTGCCGACATCCTGTTCATGGCCCTCGGCTATTTCGCTTATCTGTTCCCTGGCTTGCTGGTGATCAAAACCGTGCAGGTATTCCGCAATCGCCACGAGCCGTGGCAGTGGAATGGCTGGTTGTTCTCCTGGCGCCTGATCGGCCTGGTGTTCCTCATTCTTTCTGGCGCGGCCCTGGCCTACATTCACTTCCATTCCGGTTCTTCCATGCCCGCGTCGGCTGGCGGCGCGCTGGGTGAAAGCCTTGGCCGCCTCGCTGTCGTCGCCCTGAACGTGCAGGGCAGCACCTTGCTGTTTATCGCCTTGTTCCTGTTCGGCCTGACCGTGTTCAGCGACCTGTCGTGGTTCAAGGTGATGGACGTCACCGGCAAAATCACCCTTGATCTGTTCGAGCTGATCAACAGCCTGATCACCAATTGGTGGAATTCGCGCGTCGAGCGCAAGCAACTGGTGGCCCAGCTTCGCGAGGTCGATGACCGCGTCAGCGAAGTGGCCGCGCCCGTGGTTCATGACCGCCGCGAGCAAGCCAAGGTCAAGGAACGCATCATTGAGCGCGATGAAGCCCTGAGCAAACACATGACCGAGCGCGAAACCCGTCCCGCGCCGGTCATTACGCCGCCGCCAGCGCCGAAAGTCGCCGAGCCGAGCAAGCGTGTGCAGAAGGAAAAGCAGGTTTCGCTGTTCGTCGACAGCGCCGTGGAAGGCACCTTGCCGCCCATTTCCATTCTCGACCCGGCCGAGAAGAAACAGAAAAAGTTCTCCCCGGAATCGCTGGAAGCCATGTCGCGACTGCTTGAAATCAAGCTCAAAGAGTTTGGTGTCGAAGTGGTTGTCGAGTCGGTGCATCCGGGTCCGGTGATTACCCGTTTCGAAATCCAGCCGGCTGCCGGTATCAAGGTCAGCCGTATTTCCGGCCTGGCCCGTGACCTGGCGCGTTCGCTGGCCGTGATGAGCGTGCGGGTGGTGGAAGTCATTCCCGGCAAAACCACCGTCGGCATCGAGATTCCCAACGAAGACCGCCAGATCGTGCGCTTCTCCGAAGTGCTGTCTTCGCCTGAGTACGACGACGCCAAGTCGCCCGTTACCCTGGCGCTGGGCCACGACATTGGCGGCCGTCCGGTGATTACCGACTTGGCGCGTATGCCGCACTTGCTGGTTGCCGGTACCACCGGTTCGGGTAAGTCGGTGGGCGTAAACGCCATGATCCTGTCGATTCTGTTCAAGTCCGGCCCGGAAGATGCCCGGCTGATCATGATCGACCCAAAAATGCTTGAGCTGTCGATCTACGAAGGCATTCCGCACCTGCTGTGCCCGGTGGTTACCGACATGAAGGAAGCGGCCAACGCCCTGCGTTGGAGCGTTGCCGAGATGGAACGCCGCTACAAGCTGATGTCCAAGCTGGGCGTGCGTAACCTTGCTGGCTTCAACCGCAAAGTGAAAGACGCCGAAGAGGCGGGCGAGCCAATTCCGGATCCGCTGTACAAGCGTGAAAACATCCACGACGAAGCGCCGCTGTTGAAAACCTTGCCGACCATCGTGGTGGTGGTCGACGAATTCGCCGACATGATGATGATCGTCGGCAAAAAGGTTGAAGAGCTGATCGCCCGTATTGCGCAGAAAGCCCGTGCGGCGGGTATTCACCTGATTCTCGCCACCCAGCGTCCGTCGGTAGACGTGATTACGGGTCTGATCAAGGCCAACATTCCAACGCGCATGGCGTTCCAGGTCTCGAGCAAAATCGACTCGCGGACCATCCTCGACCAGGGCGGCGCCGAACAACTGCTGGGCCACGGCGACATGCTTTACCTGCCGCCCGGCACCGGCCTGCCGATTCGCGTGCACGGCGCGTTCGTATCCGATGAAGAAGTTCACCGCGTGGTGGAAGCCTGGAAACTGCGTGGCGCCCCGGATTACATCGACGACATTCTCAACGGCGTGGAAGAGGCCGGCAGCGGCTTCGACGGCGGCAGTGGCGGCGGGGGTGAAGGCGGCGAGGGCAGTGAAGACGATCCGCTCTACGACGAAGCCGTTCGGTTTGTCACCGAAAGCCGCCGCGCCTCGATTTCTGCGGTGCAACGTAAGCTGAAAATCGGCTACAACCGCGCTGCCCGTATGGTCGAAGCCATGGAAATGGCCGGCGTGGTAACCGCCATGAACACCAATGGCTCGCGTGACGTAATTGCCCCGGCGCCGATTCGCGACTGACGCGCCCGTTTCCCTATTTGTGTGACCAATGACGAGGATTTACATGCGCCTGATCCGCTTGCTGTTGCTGGCTGCCCTGACTGTCGCCGCGATTCCCGCGTATGCCGACGACGAAGCCGCCGTGCAAAAGCTGACTCAACTGCTCAACCAGGCCCAAACCATTACTGCCCGGTTCTCCCAGCTGACCCTTGATGGCGGCGGCACCCAGTTGCAGGAAACCGCCGGCGAACTGGCCCTCAAGCGGCCTGGCCTGTTCCGCTGGCACACCGACGAGCCACAGGAACAACTGCTGGTCTCGAACGGTGAAAAAGTCTGGCTCTACGACCCGGACCTGCAACAAGTCACGATTCAAAAGCTCGACCAGCGCCTGACCCACACGCCCGCCTTGTTGCTGTCGGGCGATGTGTCTGAAATTCGCCAGAACTTCGACATCAGCTTCAAAGAAGCCGGCGACGTGGTGGATTTCACCCTCAAGCCCAAGGCCAAGGACACGTTGTTCGATAGCCTGCGCCTGTCGTTCCGCAAGGGCGTGATCAACGATATGCAGCTGATCGACAGCGTCGGCCAGCGCACCAATATTCTGTTCCTGAGCGTGAAAATGAACCCGGTCGTCGATGCCAAGCAGTTCACCTTTGAAGTGCCGGCCGGCGCCGATGTGATTCAGGAATAACTGCGCTTCACCCCTAACGAGACACTGCGCCCCGCCATGGATCTGTTCCGCAATACCCCCGTCGCTCAACCCCTGGCTGCCCGTTTGCGCGCAGCCAGCCTGGACGAGTACGTCGGTCAGGAGCATTTGCTGGCGCGCGGCAAGCCGCTGCGCGAAGCGTTGGAGCAGGGCGCGCTGCATTCGATGATTTTCTGGGGGCCGCCCGGGGTGGGGAAAACCACCTTGGCGCGGCTGTTGGCACAGGTCTCGGATGCGCATTTCGAGACCATTTCCGCCGTGCTTTCGGGCGTTAAGGAAATTCGCCAAGCCGTAGAGGTTGCCCAGCAGCACGCCGCGCAATATGGACGTCGCACCATTCTGTTCGTTGACGAAGTGCATCGCTTCAACAAGTCGCAGCAGGATGCGTTTCTGCCTTACGTGGAAGACGGCACGCTGATTTTCATCGGCGCCACCACGGAAAACCCTTCGTTCGAACTGAATAACGCATTGCTCTCTCGGGCGCGCGTTTACGTACTGAAAAGTCTCGATGAAGAAGCCCTGCGCAAACTGGTGCACCGCGCGCTGACCGACCCGAAAGGCCTTGGCGATCGCCACCTGACGTTGCCGGACGAGAGCTTCAAAATTCTGCTCGCCGCTGCCGACGGCGATGGTCGGCGCCTACTGAATTTCCTCGAAAACGCGGCAGACCTGGCCGAAGACGACGGCGAGTTGAGCGTCGATCTGCTGCAAAACCTGCTCGGCGACAGCCGGCGGCGTTTCGACAAAGGCGGCGAAGCGTTCTACGACCAGATTTCCGCGCTGCACAAATCGGTGCGCGGCTCCAGCCCGGACGGCGCCTTGTACTGGTTCGCCCGTATGCTCGATGGCGGCTGCGATCCGCTGTACATCGCCCGCCGCGTGGTGCGCATGGCCAGTGAAGACATCGGTAACGCCGACCCGCGTGCGCTGACCCTGTGCCTGAACGCCTGGGATGTTCAGGAACGCCTCGGCAGTCCCGAAGGTGAACTGGCCGTGGCGCAGGCCATCGTCTACCTGGCCTGCGCGCCGAAAAGTAACGCGGTGTACAACGCCTTCAAAATGGCCATGCGCGACGCGGCGGAGAAGGGCTCGCAAGAAGTGCCGCTGCACCTGCGCAACGCGCCGACCAAACTGATGAAAGAACTGGGTTACGGCGACGAATACCGCTACGCCCACGACGAGCCCGAGGCCTACGCCGCTGGCGAAGATTACTTCCCCGACGCGCTCGAGCCGCGCCGCTATTACCAGCCGGTGCCGCGTGGCCTCGAACTGAAAATTGGCGAAAAGCTTAAGCACCTGGCGGCGGAAGACCAAGCCAGTCCTCGGCGGCGGAGAAAATCATGATCCGTCTGATTCTGGCGGTGGCCGTAGGCGGCGCCGCAGGCACGCTGTTGCGTTTCGCCACGGGCAGTTGGATTGCGGCGAATTGGCCGCAACACTTCAGCCTCGGTACGTTTCTGGTCAACATCGTCGGCTGCCTGCTGATAGGCCTACTGTATGGTTTCTTTTTGCTCCGTCCGGAACTGCCGATAGAATTGCGCGCAGGTCTGATCGTCGGCTTCCTTGGGGGCCTGACGACGTTTTCTTCCTTTTCCCTCGACACACTGCGCCTGCTTGAAAACGGGCAACTGCCGCTGGCCCTGGGCTACGCGGCGCTCAGTGTGTTCGGCGGCTTGCTTGCCACCTGGGTGGGCTTGTCCCTGACCAAACTCTGATGATGAGAGACAACCATGCTTGATCCGAAACTGATCCGTAGCGAACTGCACGCCATCGCCGAGCGCCTCGCCACCCGTGGCTTCCAGCTGGATGTCTCGCGCATCGAAGCCCTCGAAGCGCAGCGCAAAACCGTGCAGAGCAGCACTGAGCAGTTGCAGGCCGAGCGCAACGCCCGTTCAAAATCCATCGGTCAAGCCAAAGCCCGTGGCGAAGACATCGCGCCGCTGATGGCCGACGTGGACCGTATGGCCGCCGAGCTGAGCGCCGGCAAGCTCGAGCTGGACAAGATTCAGGCTGACCTTGATGCCATCTTGCTGGGCATTCCCAACCTGCCGCACGAGTCGGTGCCGGTCGGTAAAGATGAAGACGACAACGTCGAAGTGCGCAGCTGGGGCACGCCGACCACATTCGATTTCGAGATCAATGACCACGTCGCCCTCGGCGAGCTGCATGGTTGGTTGGACTTCGAGCGTGCGGCGAAATTGTCCGGCGCGCGCTTTGCCTTGCTGCGTGGCCCCATCGCTCGCCTGCACCGCGCCCTGGCGCAGTTCATGATCAACCTGCACACCGGCGAGCACGGCTACGAAGAGGCGTATACGCCTTATCTGGTGCAAGCGCCTGCGTTGCAGGGCACTGGCCAGTTGCCGAAATTCGAAGAAGATTTGTTCAAAATCAGCCGCGAAGGCGAGGCCGATTTGTACCTGATTCCAACGGCCGAGGTGTCGTTGACCAACATCGTCAACGGCGAAATTCTCGACGCCAAGCAGTTACCGTTGAAGTTCGTCGCCCACACGCCGTGCTTCCGTAGCGAAGCCGGCGCTTCTGGCCGTGACACACGCGGCATGATCCGCCAGCACCAGTTCGACAAAGTCGAGATGGTGCAAATCGTCGAGCCAAGCACCTCCAACGCGGCGCTGGAAGAACTCACCGGCAACGCTGAGAAAGTGCTGCAACTGCTGGGCTTGCCGTACCGCGTTCTGGCGCTGTGCACGGGTGATATGGGCTTTGGCGCGGTGAAAACCTATGACCTGGAAGTATGGGTTCCGAGCCAGGACAAATACCGCGAGATTTCCTCGTGCTCCAACTGCGGCGACTTCCAGGCCCGCCGCATGCAAGCCCGCTGGCGCAACCCGGAAACCGGCAAGCCAGAGCTGGTACACACCTTGAACGGCTCGGGCCTGGCGGTCGGCCGTACGTTGGTGGCTGTGCTGGAGAACTACCAGCAGGCCGACGGCTCCATTCGCGTACCGGACGTGCTCAAGCCTTACATGGGCGGCATCGAGGTGATCGGCTAAATGGAATTTCTGCCGCTGTTTCATAACCTGCGCGGGCAACGCGTGCTGGTGGTTGGCGGCGGCGAAATCGCCTTGCGCAAATCCCGTCTGGTGGCCGACACCGGCGCCGTGCTGCGCGTGGTCGCGCCGCATATCGACAGTCATCTGGCAGCGCTGGTGACATCCAGTGGTGGCGAGCAGTTGCTGCGAGGCTACGAAGCGGCTGACATGAACGGCTGCACGCTGGTGATTGCCGCCACGGACGACGAGCCGCTCAACGCCCAAGTGTCGCAAGACGCCCGCGCGCGCGGCATGCCGGTCAACGTGGTGGACTCGCCGGCACTGTGCAGCGTGATCTTTCCGGCCATTGTCGACCGCTCGCCGTTGCTGGTGGCGGTGTCCAGCGGCGGCGATGCGCCGGTGTTGGCACGGCTGATCCGCGCCAAGCTGGAAACCTGGATTCCCGCTGCGTATGGCCAACTGGCCGGCCTGGCGGCACGCTTTCGCGCGCAAGTACGCGAGCGCTTTCCCGATTTGCAGCAGCGCCGCGTGTTCTGGGAAGACGTGTTCCAGGGCCCCGTAGCCGAACGCATGTTGGCCGGGCAGGGCAGTGAAGCCGAAGCGCTGCTGCAAGCGCGACTGGATGGCGAGACTGGCACGGTGAAAGGCGAGGTGTATCTGGTCGGCGCCGGGCCGGGCGATCCCGACCTGCTGACGTTCCGCGCGCTGCGTCTAATGCAGCAAGCCGACGTCGTGCTGTACGACCGCTTGGTAGCGCCCGCCATCGTCGAGCTGTGCCGTCGCGACGCCGAGCGTATCTACGTCGGCAAACAGCGCGCCGAGCATGCCGTGCCGCAGGAACAGCTCAATCAGCAGTTGGTCACGTTGGCCAAACAAGGCAAACGCGTGCTGCGCCTCAAGGGTGGCGACCCGTTTATTTTCGGTCGCGGTGGCGAGGAAATCGAAGAGTTGGCGGCCCATGGCATTCCGTTCCAGGTGGTGCCGGGCATTACTGCGGCGAGCGGCTGCGCTGCCTACGCCGGCATCCCGCTGACCCACCGCGACTATGCGCAGTCTGTGCGTTTCGTGACCGGCCATTTGAAAGACGGGAGCACCGATTTGCCCTGGTCCGACCTCGTCGCGCCTGGGCAAACGCTGGTGTTCTACATGGGGTTAGTGGGCTTGCCGTCCATTTGCGAGCAGCTTGTGCTCCATGGTCGTAGCAGCGACACCCCAGCCGCGCTGATTCAGCAAGGCACCACCCAGAACCAGCGCGTTTTCACCGGCACCCTGGGCAACTTGCCGCAACTGGTGGCCGAGCACGAAGTGCATGCGCCGACGCTGGTGATCGTCGGTGAGGTGGTGACGTTGCGGGACAAGTTGGCGTGGTTTGAAGGCGCGCAGTCCCAAGTCTGAAGCCAGCCCTGCGGACTGAAATCCAAAAGCATCGCGGCTAAAGCCGCTCCCACAGAGGTGCGAACGCCTGGGCTTCTGTGGGAGAGGCTTTAGCCTCGATTTCCTGGAAAAGGTGCTCTCCGGGTAATGGCGCGGTTGCAGCATCGCGGCTAAAGCCGCTCCTACAGGCAGCGGGTGCAAACGGTCTAGAACCGCTCCCGATCATGCGCCCGCATGAAATTCTGTTGCGGCCCTTTGGGCACGATGCCCGTCGGGTTGATGGTCAGGTGACTCGCGTAGTAGTGGTGCTTGATGTGCTCGAAATCCACGGTCTGCGCCACGCCCGGCCACTGGTACAGCTCGCGCAGCCAGTTGGACAGGTTTGGGTAATCCTCAATGCGCTTGAGGTTGCATTTGAAGTGACCGTGGTACACCGCGTCGAAGCGAATCAGCGTGGTGAACAGCCGCCAGTCCGCCTCGGTGATCTGCTCGCCGGTCAGGTAGCGTTTCTCGCTCAGCAGCGTTTCCAATGATTCCAGCGTGGCGAACAAGCCGTCGAAGGCTTCTTCGTAGGCTTGCTGAGTGGTGGCAAAGCCAGCGCGGTATACGCCGTTGTTTACGTTCGGATAGATCCGTTCGTTCAGCGCATTAATCTCGCTGCGCAGGGCTTCGGGGTAGAAATCCAATTCGTTTCCGGTCAGCCCGTTAAAGGCTGAGTTGAACATGCGGATGATTTCCGACGATTCATTGCTGACGATGCGCTTGAGCTTTTTGTCCCAAAGCACCGGCACCGTTACGCGGCCGGTGTAGCGGGGGTCATCAGCCAGGTAGCGTTGATACATGAGGCTCAGGTCGTCCAGCGCATCGCCGCTGGAGCCGTGGGTGGTGTCGAAGGTCCAACCGTTTTCACGCATTAGCCAGCTGACGACAGAGACGTCGATCAGATCTTCCAGGCCTTTGAGCGCGCGAAAAATCAGGGTGCGGTGGGCCCAAGGGCAGGCCAGGGAAACGTACAAATGGTAGCGACCGGCTTCGGCTTTAAAGCCGCCTTCGCCGCTGGGGCCGGCTTCACCGGTGGCGGTCACCCAATGACGGCGCTGGGCGTTTTCACGCTTGAAGCGGCCGCCGTCCTCGGTGTTGTACCACTGGTCTTGCCATTGGCCGTCGACTAACAATCCCATCATCAAATCCTCAGCTATTTTGCGTTGGAGCTGAGTCTATTCCGATCAGTTCGAACGAATGGCGCAAAAAGCGTCTCAGAATGATCGGCTAAATCGATTTATTGCGGCTCTGCCAGAAGCGTTCCGCCTTGGCGAACGCGTCGTCCCGTGGCGTGTCCAGTCCACGTAGCGCCAATGCCATGGTGGCCATAACGGCGAGACGGCCATAGCTGTCGTCGACCTCACCGCGCCAGAACGCGGCCAAGTGCTGCGGATCCAAGCGGTCGGGCTTAACGTGGCGCTGGGGCGATAACGGCGGCCATTCTTCATCCCAACTGGCGCCGCCTTCGGTGCCGTAAAGGTGCGACGTCGCGTCCGGGTTCATCTCGATTTCGCCGCCGTCGCCCTTGATCACGATGGCTTTGTCGCCCAGCAACTGGCTGGCGTCGCGGTGCGCCGCCTGGTAGCCCGGGTGGAAGATACTTTGCAGTGCGCAGCGGGCGTTGAGCGGGTTGAGCACGCGGGCCAGGGAGTGAATGGGCGAGCGCAAGCCGAGGGTGTTGCGCAGGTCGATCATGCGTTGCAGTTGGGGCATCCAGTCCTGCAGCGGGAAAAAGGCGAGATTGTGCTGAGCCAGGGCCTGTTCGGTCGCTGCCCAGTCGCGGCATAGGCTGATGCCGAGTGCGTCGAGCACTTGTTCGCTGTACATGCGGCCGGCCGTGTGAGCACCGCCGCCATGCATCAGGATGCGGACGCCGTTGTTGGCCAGGCATTTGGCCGCGAGCAAGTACCACGGCAAGTGGCGCTTTTTACCGGCGTAAGAAGGCCAGTCGAGGTCGACCTGAATGGCCGGCGCGTTCAATCTCGCGCGTACGGCTTGGGTGAAGCCGGCCAGTTCCTCTGGGCCTTCTTCCTTGTGGCGCATCAGCATCAGAAACGCACCGAGCTGGGTGTCTTCGACCTTGCCGTCGAGCAGCATGCCCATGGCCTCGCAGGCTTCTTCCTGGGTCATGTTGCGCGCCCCGCGCTTGCCCTTGCCGAGAATGCGTACGTAGTGGGCGAACGGATGTTCGGCGGGCGTCACGAGGGTTAGCAGTTGGGCGGTCATAGGCAATTCGTCGGCTTCGGCAGGCCCGCCAGTTTGGCGGCGAGTTTGGCTGGAGTGCCTTTGAACAGGCGATTGAGGTGCAGGCTGTTGCCCTTGTCGGCGCCCAGCTTCAAGGCAGCATATTTAATCAACGGCCGCGTTGCCGGCGACAGCTGAAATTCGGCATAGAAGTCACGTAGCAGATTCAACACTTCCCAGTGCTCGGGGCTCAGGGCGATGTCTTCCTGTGCGGCCAGCGCTTCGGCGGCGGCAGGTGACCAATCATGGTGGTTCGCCAGGTAGCCGTCTTTGTCGAGGGCGATGGCGCAGTCTTCAACGATCAGTTCGTTCATAGCCAGGTGTTGACCTTGGCGAAGGCGGTGCAGCATTCGACGAAGCCGGGGTAGTCGAGCGCTTTTACGCGCGGCGGCAGGGCGAGGTGGCGGGCGTGCAGATCTTCCTCCAGCGCGAAAAGCGAAATGCTCTCGGGCATCAGGCTGAGCGCCTGCCATTGCGCCGTGTCGGGCTGCAACCCGTAGGTGGCATCGCCAGTGAGTAGAACGCCGTCGCCAGGAGCGAGCAGACGCAGGCAACTGACCAGGCGGGAGTCGCTGAAGGGCGAGTGGGAGAGCATATGCAGGGTGGCCATTAGAGCGTGATCACCTGGTCGTGTTGGGCGATGAGGACGGTGAGGGCGCTGTCGTCTAGCGCTGCAACGGCTGGGCTCACCGGCTGGCCGGCCAGCCCGCGTTCTTCGAGGCTGCGAGCGGACGCGTACAGAGCCTCGACGCCAAACAAGGGCAGCGCTTGCAGGTTGGCGGTGAGGTCTTTTTGTTGCACCGCAACGGCGTGCTGCGCGGTTTGCAGTTGGAACACGCCGTCGTCAAGAAATAGCAGGCTGATGGGTAAATCGAATGCGCCGCCAGCCAGGGCAATGTCCAACGCTTCACGCGCACCGGGGCCGGACCACGGGGCCTGGCGGCAAATAATCAGCAAAGACTTGGACACTTCACGGCCCTCCGAAGCAGACAAGGCGGTCGGCCATTTGCGCCGCTTCATGCAACTGGCCGAGGCCGGAAAGCTCCCACGGCTTGGCCAGGCTGGCGGCGCTGCGTTCGTAGCGCTGGGCTTCTTCTTCATTCAAAACGCCGCGACGAAGCGCCGCGGCGATGCACACCACGCCATCGAGGCTGTGGTTGGCGATGAAGTTAGACCAGGCGGCGGCAGTGTCGAGTTCGTCCTGCGGGGCGACCGGTGTGGCAGCGGCGCTGTAGACACCGTCCTGATAAAAGAACACCCGCACAATCTCGTGACCGCCGGCCAGCGCTGCTTCGGCGAAACGCAGGGCACGTCGCGATGAAGGTGCATGGGGGGCAGAGAACAGGGCGATGGCGAATTTCATGGCGCTGACCGATCAGAAAAAACAGGCGGAATAATACGGCGCTTTGCCAATTTCAGACATAAAAAAGCCCGCCGAAGCGGGCTTTTTCTACGACGCCTGAATCAGTCGTCGCTGCTCATGATGCCGAAAATTTGCAGCAGGCTGATGAACAGGTTGTAGATCGAAATGTACAAGCTGACGGTCGCCATAATGTAGTTGCGCTCGCCGCCATGAATGATCTGGCTGGTCTGGAACAGGATGCAAGCCGACGAGAACAGCACGAACGCCGCGCTGATTGCCAACTGCAGACCGCTGATCTGGAAGAACATGCTGACCAGCACCGCGCCGAGCAACACGAAGAAACCGGCGGTGATAAAACCGGCCAGGAAACTCATGTCTTTACGGGTGGTGAGCACATAAGCCGACAAGCCGCAGAACACCAGCGCGGTCATGGCGAAGGCCGAGCTGATCAGCTCCGGACCATTGGCCATACCCAGATAGCGGTTAAGGATCGGACCGAGCGTGTAACCCATGAAGCCGGTAAGGGCGAAGGTGGAAACCAGACCCCATGCGGAATCACGCAGTTTTACGGTGAGAAAAAACAGACCGTAGAACCCGATCAGAACGACGAAAATATTGGGATAGGGAACGCGCATCTGCTGGGCAAAAAACGCAACCACGCCACTGAAGGCGAGGGTGAGGGCCAGCAGCCCGTAGGTGTTGCGCAGTACGCGGCTGACTTCTTGCTGCTCGACCTGCGCGTGGCCGAGTGCGTAATCTTGTTCGTGCATGGCGACACTCCTGAATAGACGGCTTGTTGGGTTCCGTGACCGTAGTCTTGGCGATCATAACAGAGCACTTGTAGCTGCCAACCCGCAGAGTTTGACAGTGTGTTTCCTTCCGGTATGATTCGCCCGCACTTCGGAGGTGTGGCCGAGCGGTTTAAGGCAGCAGTCTTGAAAACTGCCGACTGTAACAGGTCCGTGAGTTCGAATCTCACCGCCTCCGCCATCTGAAAAACGAAAAGCCCCGCTTAATGCGGGGCTTTTTTATGCCAGCGTTTTCTCTTAGCGAGAGGCGCTGGTTGGGGCGCAGCCGGTGCTTGGGCCGCCTGTCAGCGACTCCACGTTGTCGAGCACCTTGTTGCCCTGATCAACCTTCTGCGCATGCTCGGCGGCCTGGACGCGTTGTGCGTAACCGGCAGAATTGCCGCTCAGGTTTTGCTGGGTTTCCAGCACCGAGTTGGTGATGGCCAGCAAGCTGCGGCCGGTTGAAATCAAGTCGGCGGTGGTACTCGGCGCGCACGGGCCGTTCGCCGTTTGTACGTTATTCAGGCCTTGGGTTTGGGTGTTTTGCGGCAAGCAGCCGGCGAGCGTGGCCAGCACGGGCAAAACGAACAATGCGCTCAGTGTTCCCTTGATCTTCATCTGCAGTTCCCTCTGGTTTGCCGGGTTATAGGAGACCGGGCCTCGACCGAAATGCCGAAGCGAAGGCGGGAAGTCTATGAGCGCCGTGTAGGCACGAGGAATAGTACGGGTGTACTACGGCGCTCAGCCGCTCAAGCCTGCTAGCGTCTTGTCCTCTGGGGTGCGACCGCTTAGGGTGAGCGCATCTGTTAAGTCGGTTTGCAAGGATTGCTTATGCCTACGCGCGCGCGTCGCCCGTACGACACCGAACGCGCCCAGGCGGCGGTGCGTTTGATCATTACGCCGATCACTGTCAGCTACATGTTTTGGGTGTATTTCCAATCCATCATCGACCGTGAGCTTGCCTGGCAGGTCGCCTGCTTCGGTTTGTTGTTCTTTGCGGTATCGTTGCTGCTGTGGTGG
This sequence comes from Pseudomonas sp. AC229, assembly GCF_979254655.1. Lineage (NCBI taxonomy): Bacteria > Pseudomonadati > Pseudomonadota > Gammaproteobacteria > Pseudomonadales > Pseudomonadaceae > Pseudomonas > Pseudomonas sp. AC229. The sequence goes on along the minus strand of NZ_CEEDHK010000018.1, from coordinate 56,522 downwards.
GACATCTGCCGACGTCCCGGCGAGCACCCGATGCGGCGCGCTTTTACGCTGCTCACCGACTTCAGCTGCATTACGCTGACCATGGCGGTGGGCGCCGCCGCCATGCTGCCGGTGTACGGCATTCTGTTATGGGTGACGGTTGGCTACGGCTTGCGCTACGGGCCAGGCTATTTATTGGTGGCGACGGCCATGGCGATAGCGTCGCTGGCCATTACCGCCAGCAGCTCGGCGTACTGGCAGGCGCAACCGTTCATGACCATCACGCTGATCATCACCACGCTGATGGTGCCCGGTTATATGTACGCGCTGCTCAAGCGCACGCATGACTCCGCGGAGGCTGAGCGCGCGGCGAACCAGGCCAAGTCGCAATTTCTGGCGCAGGCCAGCCACGATTTACGTCAGCCCATTCACTCGATAAGCCTGTTTACCGCTTGCCTGCGCGATGGTCGGCTAGACGCTGAGCAACAGCGCCTGGTGGACAACGTCGACAAGTCATTGCACAGCGTGTCGCGCCTGTTTCGCACGATTCTTGACATGTACTCGTTGGACAGCGGCCGCGTCACGCCGCATGTGGAAACCCTGGCGCTGCACACCTTGCTGCAGCAACTGGTGCAGCAGAACGCCGAGGCCGCGCGCTGGGCGGGCGTGGCGATCCGCGTTCATTGTCCGCCGACCTACGTTGGCGCCGACCCCGGTTTGCTCACCACCATGCTGCAAAACCTGCTCACCAATGCGCTGAAATATGCGCCGGGCCGGCCGTTGCTGATCGGCTGTCGCCGGCGCGGTGACCAGCTTTCCATCGAAATGTATGACAAAGGCGTCGGCATTGCCGAAGCCCATCTGGGCAGCGTTTTCGAGGAGTTCTACCGCGTGCGTCAGGCCCGTGGCAAAGACGTGGAGGGCATGGGGCTGGGGCTTGCCATCGTCAAACGCCTGGGGCAATTGATGGACCTGTCCATCCGCATTCGCTCGACCGTGGGCACCGGCACCGTCGTGGCGATTGATGGTCTGCGGGTGGTTTCGCCGCCCGCCGTCCAGGGCTCGCCGGCAGCGCCTCGGCCGCTGGCATCGCCGATGCTCGGCGGGTTGCGTGTGTGTCTGATTGAGGATGACGACAACGTTCTGTTGGCGACCGCCACCTTGCTGCAGAAGTGGGGCTGCAACGTGGACACTTACACCTCGATTCCGCGTAGCCATAACCCCTACGACCTGGTGATCACCGATTTCGATCTGGATACCGAAGCGTCCGGCGCGGATTGCATCACCTATGTGCGCCAACTCAGCGGCCGCAATATTCCGGCGATCATCGTTACCGGCCACGACGTGCGGCGCGTGCAGGAAGCGGTGAATGACCCCGCCATTCCGGTGCTGCCAAAACCGGTTCATCCGGCCGAGCTGCGGTCCTTGCTGGTGGCGCTGAAGCTGGAGGAGCAGGCGTCGTAGCCTTCAGTTAAGCCCGGCTTTTGCCGCGAGTGCAGCGGCGGCGGTGCGCGTCGTCACGTCGAGAATGTGCAGCAGGGAAGACACATGAATGCGCACCGTGAACGGCGATATAGCCAGCTCCCGCGCAATTTCTTTGTTGGACAGACCGCGAGCCACCAGCACCAACACTTCGCGTTGTCGCGGTGTCAGTTGATCCAGCGCGCTGCCATGTTTGATAAATCCTGGCAGCCCGGCAGGCCCAGTGGCCAAAACGAATTCCCCGGCACGTACCGCCAGCAGCGCTTGGACGATCTCATCAGGTGGCGTGGCTTTGCCGATAAAACCGTCGGCGCCAGCGGCCATCACCTCATCAATCAGCCCTCGGTCGTCGACCATCGAGACGATGACGATGGAACTGCGCTTGAAGGCCGTGCGCAATGCGCTGATCGCTTGCGGCGACTGCCCGGGAAACAGCAGGTCGAGCAAGAAAATGCTGGGTGCTGGGCCGTCGTGGGCCAGCCGCAACACATCGGCCATATCGCCGGCTTCTTGCACGCTTGCCTGCGGGAAGATGCGCTGCACGATACGGCTCAGGCCATCGCGAAACACCGGGTGATCGTCGGCGACAATGATGCGTTCAGGTGGCGACAGGGGCGCGGTATTGGCGTTGTCAGTCATACCCGAAGCCTAAAGTCATATTTCGAGCAGCGCCACCTCCGGGCTTCAAGGATGCGCGACGGCGCTAGTTTTGCGTGGCAAACGCGCGCACGCGTCCAAGATTCTGGCGTTGGCTATTTGACTGATATGCGCCAAGCTAGGCCATGTAAGGAGATTTTGTTAAGGTGTCCGCCTTCCCATAAGACCGCTTCGCCAAGCGGCTTTGACGCGCAAGAGGTGTCGCTTGATTAGGGTGCTAGTGGTCGATGACCACGATCTGGTTCGAACCGGTATTACGCGCATGCTCGACGATATCGACGGCCTTCAGGTTGTCGGTCAGGCCGACTCGGGGGAGGAGTCGCTGAAGAAGGCGCGCGAGGTCAAACCGGACGTCGTGCTGATGGACATCAAAATGCCCGGCATCGGCGGCCTTGAAGCCACCCGCAAGCTGCTGCGCAGTCACCCCGATATGAAAGTCATCGCCGTCACAGTCTGTGAAGACGACCCGTTCCCCACGCGTTTGCTGCAAGCCGGCGCGGCGGGTTATCTGACCAAGGGCGCGGCGCTCGAAGAGATGGTTCAAGCCATTCGTATGGTGTTCGGCGGGCAGCGTTACATCAGCCCGCAAATTGCCCAGCAGCTGGCGCTGAAATCGTTCCAACCGCAAACCAGTGGTTCGCCGTTCGACCTGTTGTCTGAGCGGGAAATCCAGATCGCGTTAATGATCGCCGGTTGCCAAAAAGTACAAACCATCTCCGACAAGCTCTGCCTCTCACCGAAAACCGTGAACACCTACCGCTATCGCATTTTCGAAAAGCTGGAAATCACCAGTGACGTAGAGCTGGCCTTGTTGGCGGTGCGTCACGGGATGGTCGATGCCACCAGTTGAAATGAGCGAACCGTTTGACGCCAGCGCGTTTCTGGCGACCAGCAGTGGCCGCCCCGGCGTTTATCGAATGTTCGATGCCGAGGCGAAGCTGCTGTATGTGGGCAAAGCCAAGAATCTGAAAAAACGCCTGGCCAGTTATTTTCGCAAAACCGGTCTGGCGCCGAAGACGGCCGCCCTGGTGGCCAAGATCGCGCAGATCGAAACCACCATCACCGCCAACGAAACCGAAGCGCTGCTGCTTGAGCAAACGCTGATCAAGCAATGGCGGCCGCCGTACAACATTCTGTTGCGCGACGACAAATCCTATCCCTACGTGTTCTTGTCCGATGGTCCGTTCCCGCGTCTGAGCATTCACCGTGGGGCCAAGAAGCTGAAGGGTCGCTACTTCGGTCCATACCCCAGCGCCGGTGCGATCCGCGAAAGTCTGAGCCTGCTCCAAAAGACTTTTCTGGTCCGCCAGTGCGAAGACAGTTACTTCAAAAACCGCACCCGTCCGTGCTTGCAGTACCAGATCAAACGCTGCAAGGGGCCGTGTGTGGCAGGTCTGGTGACGGCTGAGGAATACGCCGAAGACGTTCGTCACTCGGTAATGTTCCTGGAAGGGCGCAGCAATGCGCTTACCGATGAGTTGTCTGCCGGCATGGAGCAGGCAGCGATGAGTTTGCAATTCGAGCGGGCGGCCGAATTGCGCGATCAAATCGGCTTGCTGCGCCGGGTTCAGGACCAGCAAAGCATGGAAGGCGGCAATGGCGATGTCGATGTGATTGCCGCGATGGTCAATCCCGGCGGTGCCTGCGTGCATCTGATCAGCGTGCGGGGTGGCCGCGTGTTGGGCAGTAAGAATTTCTACCCGCAGGTCGCGATCGAGGAGGGCGTGGGTGAGGTGCTCGCCGCATTTCTTGCGCAGTATTACCTCGGCAGCCATGAGCGCGATCTGCCGGCCGAGTTGATCGTCAACACCGACCACGAAGACTTCCCCGTGCTTATCGAAGCGATTCAATCGCTGCGCGGCCGTGAGTTGGCGATCAGCTACAAAGTGCGCGGCACCCGAGCGAAGTGGCAACAGTTGGCGGTGACCAACGCCGAGCTGGCGCTGGCTTCGCGCCTCGCTGACCGTCAGCACATCGCCGCCCGCTTCGAAGCCTTGGCGCAGGCGCTGAACATGGATGAAATTCCCCAGCGCATGGAGTGCTTCGACATCAGCCACTCCAGCGGCGAAGCGACCGTGGCCTCATGCGTGGTGTTTGGGCCGGAGGGGCCGCTGAAGTCCGACTATCGGCGCTACAACATCGAAGGCGTTACCGGCGGCGACGACTACGCGGCGATGCATCAAGCGTTGACGCGGCGTTTCAGCAAGATCAAAGACGGCGAGGGCAAGTTGCCCGATATCCTTTTGGTCGATGGCGGTAAGGGTCAGCTGTCGATGGCGCGCGAGGTTTTGCAGGAACTGGCCGTGCCGGACCTTATTCTGCTCGGCGTGGCCAAGGGCGTAACGCGCAAGCCCGGCTTGGAAACCCTATACCTGAACGACGCGGCCCACGAATTCACCTTGCCCGGCAACTCGCCGGCGCTGCATTTAATTCAGCAGATCCGCGATGAATCGCACCGCTTCGCCATCACCGGCCACCGCGCCCGTCGCGGCAAGACACGGCGCACGTCGAATCTGGAAGAAGTGCCAGGCGTTGGGCCGAAACGCCGCCGCGAGTTACTCAACCACTTCGGTGGGCTGCAGGAATTGAAGCGCGCCAGCAGCGATGAGATCGCCAAAGCGCCTGGAATTAGTAAAAAGCTCGCGGAGTCGATTTATGCGGCCTTGCACAGCGAGTAGAATGCCCGCTCACCTCGCAGCCTAGTTGTGCCGATGAATATCCCCAACCTGCTTACCGTTCTGCGCGTTCTGCTGATTCCGATCTTCCTGTTGCTGTTTTATCTACCGTTTTCCTGGAGCTACCTGGCGGCCAGCGCGGTATTTGCAGTGGCAGCGGCGACTGATTGGCTGGACGGTTATCTGGCCCGCAGATGGGAGCAGAGCACCCCGTTTGGCGCTTTTCTCGATCCGGTTGCCGACAAATTGATGGTCGCCGTGGCCTTGGTGGTGCTGGTGGAAGAGCACCACACCATTTGGCTGACGCTGCCGGCGGCCATCATCATCGGGCGCGAAATCGTTATTTCGGCCTTGCGCGAATGGATGGCCGAGCTCGGTGCCCGCGCGCATGTTGCGGTGTCGAACCTGGGCAAATGGAAGACCGCGGCGCAGATGCTGGCCCTGGTTATTCTGCTGGCGAGTCCGCCGTCGGAAACCGTGCGCGTGGTGATTGGCTTTGCTTTGCTGATCGTCGCGGCGGGGCTGACGTTGTGGTCGATGGTGCATTACCTGATCGCCGCCTGGCCGCACCTGAACCCCAATCGCGATAAATAAAGTTTTTTGAATCAAGGGGTTGACGGGATGTTTGGTTTCTATAGAATGGCGCCCGTCACCAAGACGCGGGAATAGCTCAGTTGGTAGAGCACGACCTTGCCAAGGTCGGGGTCGCGAGTTCGAGTCTCGTTTCCCGCTCCAGTTTGTTGACGTTGACGCCGCAGTTTGCGGCGTCTTCGTTTTGAGGCCGAGTAGCAAAATGGTTATGCCGCGGATTGCAAATCCGCTTACGCCGGTTCGATTCCGACCTCGGCCTCCATTATAGAAAGACCCCGTAGCTCGTTGATCTACGGGGTTTTTTCTTTTCTGGGCTAACCAATTCCTACATCTCTTGAAGCTTGCCTCATGCACGATGGCTGTATATATTCCGCCCTCGTTCTGTGCCGCAGCACCGCCATTGGCCGCTGCCACACACCATCGCCCGGATGGCGAAATTGGTAGACGCAAGGGACTTAAAATCCCTCGTTCTTTGAACGTGCCGGTTCGACCCCGGCTCCGGGCACCACTTCCAACACAAAGGCTTATCCGCAGCGATGCGGGTAGGCCTTTGTCGTTTCTGGCGATTGCTGTCTTTATGGCACGCTCGTACGCTTAAATTCGCCTCTTCCTACACAAATCCGACATTGCGACTACGATCAGATGGCATGGCCAGGTGGGCCATGGACAGTGCCATCTACGGATCGAGGTGCAGCGTGGCGAAAGTTTTGATTGCTGACGACCATGAGGTTATCCGCATGGCTACACGGATGATGTTGGAAACTGCAGGTCATGAGGTGATTGGTGAGGCCAGCAACGGCGTAGAGGTGGTAAGCCTTTTACGCAGTCTCTCGCCGGATCTGGTGATTCTGGACATGGACATGCCTCAGCTCGATGGCTTTGCCGTGCTTCAGCGGGTTCATGCGCAGCCCAATCCGCCCAAAATCATCGTGTTCTCAGGCCTGGATGCCAGCCGCTACGCGGTTCGTTGTGCGCGGGCCGGCGCGTCGGGATTTGTCGCCAAAGACAGCGACTTGAAGCAGCTCACCAACGCCGTGCAAACGGTGATGTCGGGCTACAAGTTGTTTCCCGTCACAGAGTATTCCTCGGTCGATGGCAGCGGTCAGTTGGCCTCGGAGAAGGAGTTGTTGGAAACCCTGTCCGACCGCGAAATGACCGTGCTGCGTAGCCTGGCGACGGGCCATCGGATCAAGGACATCGCCGATGAGCTGCTGCTGAGCGAGAAAACCGTGAGCACGTACAAAAGCCGACTCATCAGCAAGCTTCAGGTCGGCAACATTCTCGAACTGGTCGAACTGGCCAAGCGCAACAATCTGATCTGAAACCCACCCTGCACGGCGCGGTTCTTAGTCGAACGCGCCGTTGAGAACCTCATAAATAATGCCGGTGGCGATGGCGACCAAAATCAGGTCGGTGCCGACCTGCTGCCATTCGTAACCCTCGTAGCGTGGCAGTTGGCCGAGCAGGCGGCCGTCGAGTTTTTTCGCGATGCCCGGTGGCAGCGGTTTGCCTCGAGCGAGGTTCTTCTGAATGCCGGGGGGCAGCGCGGGGCCTGGGCTCCAATAGTCGCGGTGGCCGCCCAGCAGGCTATAAATAGAGTTGCGGTCCACGCTGGGGCTGCCGCCATGCCCTTCGTTAACGCCGCCGCCCTTATTCTTCCCGCCCTGCGCATGTTCGCCACCATGGCCGTTGCCGTTGTTTTTGCCCTTGCCGTTAACAGGGTCGGCGAGTGCCAAAACAGAACCCATCGCCAGGGTCAGGCAGGCGAATAACGCGATCGATTTTTGTGCTTTGAACATGGCAGCGTTCTCAAGAGGGAAGGGCAAGGGTGGACAATTCGAGCTTAGCTCAGCCGCAACGGCAACGTCTTCGGCAACTCAAGCAACTGCCGTTAACTGCCCGCGAGCCGCCTCTAAGAAAAGCTCAAATGCTTCGGTCACGCCGCGCTGCAGTTCGCGCTCATCACAGTGCTGCGCGTGGCTTTCCAGCCGCTGCAAAAAGCTTGGCCACAGACCAGGCGTGGCGGCGTGAGCCAGATAACGCATAGGCGCGCCCGGCTGCGCGGCTTGCACGCGCCGAGCGAGCACTTGCCCACCCAGGCGTGAGCCTTCCAGCACATACGCCGCGCCCCAGCACCACGCTAGGCTAACGCTGCTGCGCCCCGGTAGAGGCGCAACTGGGCGGCAGTTTAGTGCTGCGAGGTCCGCACGCAGGGCATCGCTGCGCCGACGATGTGGCCAGTCGTCGAGCAACTGTTCGATGCCGTTCTGTTCCAGGCAGTGTTCCAGGTTGAACAGCGCCGCAGCGTGGGCCTGCAGAAAGTGGCGATAGCCGTCGGCAGTTTCCACAGACAGCGCCGAAAAGGCGTCATCAACCTCTTGATGCAAGCCGGCGCCTGCCTGGCGCAGGCGTGCGCGCACGTTATCCATGCTTGGGCACCACGGCGCGCAAGGCTTGCAGAATCTTGCGCACCAGTTGCTCTTCGGTAAACGGCTTCTGAATCACCGGGCTGTCGCCGAGGCCGACGGAGTCGAGTTCGGCATAACCGCTGATAAACACGATCGGCAGCTGAGGTTGCTGCACCGCCACCACGCGCGCCAGCTCACCGCCGTTCATGCCGGGCATGGCGAAGTCGGCGAGCAGCAAATCCACCTCTATGCTGGTCAACAAGTGCAGCGCGTGAGCGCCCGACTCCGCTTCGGTGACTTCGAATCCCAGGCGCCGGAGCATCTGCGCCGTGACATCGCGCACCGAAGGGTCATCGTCGACCAGCAAAATGTGGTGCTCGCCGCACAGCAGCTCGGGGCTGACGCCGGCCGGGCCAGCCGCTACCGGGTTCGCCTCGGGCTCAGTGCGCGGCAGATACACCTGGACCGTGGTGCCGACGCCGATTTCGGTGAATATCCGCGCGCCGCCGCCCGATTGCTTGGCAAAGCCGAACACCTGCGCCAAGCCCAAGCCGGAGCCTTTGCCCACTTCCTTGGTGGTGAAGAAGGGTTCGAAGGCTTTTTGCAGCACGTCCTGGCTCATGCCAGTTCCGGTGTCCGATACCGACAGCATCACGTAGTCGCCAGGCCCCGGTTCTTCGGCGCTCTGTGCCGGCTGACTGATGGTGACGTTGGCGGTGGCCAGCACCAGCTGTCCGCCGTCTTTCATGGCGTCGCGGGCGTTGATCGCCAAATTGAGGATGATCATGTCGATCTGCGTCGGATCCACCAAGGCGTGCCAGAGGTCTGACTGCGCCTGAATGGCCACGCTAATGCGCCCGCCCAACGTGCTTTTGAGCAAGGTGTGCAGGTTGTTCAAGGTTTCGTTGAGGTTCAGCGGCGCGGGCGCCAATTGCTGACGACGGGCGAACGCCAGGAGTTGGCCGGTCAGTGTGGCACCGCGCTCGCCAGCGGTACGGATGTGGTTAACCCGCCGCAGGCTGGTTTCAGGCGCCACGCCGCGCTCCAGGTCGCGCTGCAAGAAGGTGGCGCTGGTGAGAATCACGGTCAACAGGTTGTTGAAGTCGTGGGCGACGCCTGCGGTCAGTTGGCCAACGGCCTCCAGGCGTTGCATTTGCCGGAGCGTGGCTTCGACTTTCTCGCGCTCCTGAATCTGCTTGCGCAACGCGGCGTTGGCGTCGGCCAGCTTGTCGATGCTGGCAATTTCGCTGGTGATATCCCGGCCTGCCACGTAGGCACGGCCGCCGTCTGGCACCGCGCTCCAGGAAATCCAACGATAACCGCCGTCACGGTGACGCAAGCGGTTGACGAAGCGGTCCGCCACCTTGCCACGCCGCACGGTAGCCATCGCCACACGGCTGCTGCGCACGTCGTCGGGGTGGGTCAGGGCCACAAGGGGCAGCCCGAGCAATTCGTCCTGACGCCAACCGAGGATGCTCTGCCAAGCGGGGTTGAGTGCCAGCGTGGTGGAATCGAACCCCGTCACAGCGAGCAGATCGCGGGACAGCTCCCACGTGCGGTCGCGCTCGCGGGTCCGCTCTTGCACGCGCTCGCCGAGGGTTTCGTTCATTTGCTTCAGCGCTTCGGTGGCGGCGCGCTGCTCGGTAATGTCCATCACCACGCCGACGAAGCGGGTGCACTGCGCGCCTTCAAAGAACGCCTGGCCACGCATTTCCAGCCAGCGTTCGCGGCCGTCCGGCAAATGAATGCGGTAGGGCGTGGCAAAGTCGGGGTGATGCGGGTCGCTGGTAACGGCCTGAATGCGCGCCCGCAAGGCGGGCAAATCGTCCGGGTGGCAGAGGCGTTCGAACAGGCTCATGTCCAGCGTTTCGTCGCTGTCCAGCCCGCACATGGCGCGGTAGCGTTGGTCGCAGCGCAGCTCGCCACTGCTGGGTTCGTAGTCCCACATCCCCAAACCGGCCGCTTCCACGGCCAGACGGGCGCGCACGCCGACCTCCTGCAAAGCCTGCTCCGCCTGTTGCCGACGGCGCCGCTCATTCACTTCAGCCAGGGCGCGGTTCACCGCCTTAGGCAGTAGCGAAAGGTTCTGTTTGAGTACGTAATCCACGGCGCCGGCGCGCATCATGTTTACGGCGTTTTCTTCGCCGTACACACCGGAAAGGAAGATGAAAGGCGTTTGCGGGGCCAGGCGCCGGGCTTCCTGTAGCGCCTGGCTTCCAGAGAAACCCGGCAGAATGAAGTCCGCCAGAATCAGGTCAAACTCGCGCCGTTCCAGGGCTTCAACGACACCGATCTGGTTGTAGACCAATTCGACATCGAGGGTGTAACCACTGCGCTCCAGTGCTAACTGAGCCAGTTCCGCATCGTGCGGGCTGTCCTCAATTAACAAAATACGGATGTGTGTTGACGCGGGCATCAATGTTCCTAGGTCAGTCGTGCTGGTCGTCGTGCTTGCGGGTGCGCTTCAGACGCAACGAACCGGGCGGCGGTTCATTGAGAACGGCCCAGAAAATGCCCAGATCGGAAATCGCCGCCACGAAGTCTTTGAACTCCACCGGCTTGACCACATATGCGTTCACGCCCATTTCATAGGCGCGCATCAGATCGGGTTCCTCGCGAGACGAGGTCAGCATGACCACCGGGATACTGCGCAGGGCCGGGGTTTCGCGCACGGTTTTGAGCACTTCCAGGCCGTCGACCTTGGGCAGCTTCAAATCGAGCAACAGCACGGCCGGGTTGCCGTCTGCGCGGGTCTCGTAATCACCACGTCGCAGCAGGTAATCCAGCGCTTCGGCGCCGTCGCGTTTAATCACAACATCGTTGGCCAACTGGCTGCGCTCCAGCGCGACCAGGGTCAGTTCCAGATCGTTGGGGTTGTCTTCAACGAGAAGGATGGGTTTGAGCATCAGTCTTTCCGGTCATCAAGTGGAGTGGTGTAAGTCAGTCGGGGTAGCGCGAAATAGAACGTGGCGCCATGGTCGATGCGCCCTTCAGCCCACACGCGGCCGCCATGGCGTTCGATGATGCGGCGCACACTGGCCAGGCCAATGCCGGTGCCTTCAAATTCTTCCATGCGGTGCAAACGCTGGAATACGCCGAACAGCTTGTTGGCGTACTGCATGTCAAAGCCCACGCCGTTATCGCGGATAAACACCACGGTTTCATCAGCGCGTTGTTCAGCGCCCATCTCGATCACAGCCTTGTCGCGGCGGCTGCAATACTTGAGGGCGTTGCTGACCAGATTGCGCAGCACCATGTGTATAAAGGCGGCGTCGGCCACCACAACGGGCAATGGCTGGATGCGCCACTCGACGTCGCGTTGATCATAGTCGGGGCGCATTTCCTCGCGGATGGAGCTGACCAGCGCGCCCAGATCGACGTCCGTCATGTGCAGCGCGGCGCGGCCCATTTGCGAGAAGCTCAGTAGGTTGTCCACCAGCACGCCGGCGAAACGCGCGGCATCGCTGATGTTCACCAGAAAACGTTTACCGCGCTCGCTCAATTGCTGGCCTTCAAGCTCACCGAGCAGCTCGGTGTAGCCGGCGATATGGCGCAGCGGCGCGCGTAAATCGTGGGACACGCTGTACGAAAACGACTCCAGCTCTTTATTGCTCTCGCGCAGTTCGCCAGCCAGCATCGCCATCTCTTCGGCCTTGCGCAGAACGATGCCCAACACGGCGTTGCGCAGCTCCATCGCACCTTCGCATTCAGCCGCATCCCACGGCGCGCAATAACCGCGTAGTTCTTCACGCCACGTGTCAAAACTGTTGCGCGGAGAAAGGGCGCCGCTGGTTTCATCCAAGGTTTTTTTCGGCTGCCCGGCCCACTTCACCGTCTGAATGCGCTCGGGCCGGAACCACATCAGGTAATGGGCGTGCAGCTTGGAAATCGACACCGCCAGCACGCCGGCACTGTGTGCTGCCAGTTGTGGCAAGTGGGGAACGTCGCGCGCTAGGTTGTCGCTGCTGAACAAGGGGCCGCCGTTCTGGCTGCCCAGCCAGCCCGCCAGTTCCATGATCTGCGCGTCTGCTGGCGCATTGCCGACCGTTACGCACGTATCGGCCGTCACCACTGCCGCGCCATGCGCCTGGGCGAATGCCAGCACCACGTCAGGCAAACGCTGAAAGCCTTCAGTCACGCTGTCGTAATCGGCCATGCCCGCCAACAACCGCACGACCAGATGGCGCAGTTCCAGCTTGCGATGTGCCAGGTCGGCCGCCTCGCTGGCGTCGATCTGCAGCGCCAGAATGCGCGCCAGCAACTCACAGGTGGTGCGGGTTTTGTGGCTAAGCAGGCGCGGCTCGCTGTCATGGCACGAGATCAAGCCCCACAGGCGGTCACGCACCACAATCGACACCGACATCGAGGCCAGGGTGCCCATGTTGCGCATGTACTGCAGATGCACCGGGGACACGCTGCGCAGCGAGGCGAAGCCCAGGTCCAGCGGCTGCTGAGTGACCGGATTAAGCGTCGGAATCAGCCGCGAGGGCGTGTAGTTGGCGTCGGGAATCAGCCGAATCAGGTTTTTGCAATACAGGGCGCGCGCCTGCGCAGGAATATCCGAGGCGGGGAACTGATGGCCCAGGTAGCTGGCGTATCCCGGCGCGGCGCGTTCGGCCAGCACGTCACCATTTCCGGCTTCATCGAACCGGTAGGCTTTGACGCGACCGAAGCCGGTAATCCGGCTCAACTCATTGACCGCCAACTGGCAAATCGCCTCAATGCTGTCAGCCGCGTGCAGCTCGGCAACAAAGGTGCGCATCAAGGGATACAGAACACCGTAAGCCTCGCCAGCATTACTGGCCTGCTCGAATTCGAGAATCAACTGATCGTCGTTGCGATGGCCCATCAGCGCGAAGGAGCAGGCCTGTGCCGTGCCCTTAACAAAACGCACATCGCCAAGGTGGAAGGGGTTGCGGTCTTCATCCGAGAGGCCGGCGAGCCGCGCCGGTAACTCCGGCTCATCGATCAGCTCGCTCAGCGATAAACCCAGCAGGCTCTGCGCCTCTAACCCGAGCCATTGGCGGACGTTTTCACTGACCTGCTGCACGGCCAAATCCGCCGCCGCAACCACGATCAAAAACCCATGGGGCTGAATGCCGCCGGGAATATGGATCGGTTCGTCGGCACAGCGCGCTACGGCGTCGGTCAGCGAATCAGGGACGGGGGTGTTCATGGTGCATCCTTTCAGACCAGAGCCACGATGAATGGGCCGGCAATACGGCTTGGCCCAATTCAGAGCGGCGGCTGCGGAAAATGGTTCGAGAATTTTTAGACGGCGCGATTAGCGGCTATTTTGCCTTGGCCAACCCGTTCACTGCCAGCAGCCACTGCGGGTTCAGACGCGGTTGGTCGGTTTCCAGCCCGAGCGTCTGCATGGCTTCTTTATGGGCGTTGATTTCAGCGGTTACCTGGCTGAGCGAACTGGTGTCGGCCTCCAGCAGGTACATCTGCGTCAGGCCTTGGTGATAAAACCGCAGCAATTTCATGGCCTCCGGGAGCTGGGCTTTAACGCCGGCCTCCACGTCGTGCATCACATTGGTCACGCTCATCAGAGCGCGCTTCAAACGCCAGCCATACACCGCTGCGCTCATCCACGGCTGCGACCACAACTTCACCCTGAACAACGCCGCGCTCAGCATCACCGCCAGCGCCACGCCGCCGGCATTCCAACGGAAATTGTCGCCGCCCGGCGTGCCAAACAGCATCACCGCCAGGCTGGACAACAACATGGCCATGGCCACGAATATCACCGCCACGATCACCGTGCTGCGGCGGGTTTGCTGGCGATAGGTGGCGGGGTCGAAGGGTTGAATTTCAAACATGAGGGGAGCGGGCTCTGAGGCGAATGCGGTGGGCATTATCGCCTTAGCGCGGCTAAGCGGGGAGTGGATGGCGAAGCGAGTTGCTGAAAAAAAGCACACGGCAGTGAGCGTTAACGCCCCGCATTCGTCCCCAACACCAACTGACTGATCGCCTGCCGCTCACTGATCTGCGTCGGCATCTTCAGGGTTACGAGGTGGCCATCCATAAGCTGAATGGCCAGTTCGGTTTCAAAGTGCAAGCCGCTTTCGTCGAGGGTGGCGTAGGTCACGCCATAGGCGTTTTTACCGGTTTCGCTGAACATGCTGCCCATGGCGTTCTCCTTGTTAAGCCGCGTTGCATTAATGACGTGCCGGTTTCTGTTCGGTTTTTGCCGGGGCAGGGGTTTTGTCGCTGTGGCGATACAGTTCGGCATTCAAGTGGCTGGCAAAGGCCGAGGCGGCTACAAGGCTGGCGATGGCTCCGAATTTGTTCATGGCGGTATTCCTCATGCTAGGGGGCGGTGTTGCCCGATGGGTTGCATGATTGCCGAGCGTCGCGGCGGCCAGAAGTGAATGGGCACGATGGTAACTATCAAGCCCAGTGATAGAGCGCAGCGGCGCTATCGAGCCAGCGATATGAATGCGTGGCTTTGCTCAGGAAAATGGGTCAGTTCGTAAAATTTTATTGACGAGTCCGGTGGCTGCGTTTCCCGCTAGGCCTTGCCAATTAAAACCGCGAAAGCGAGAGAAGCCGTGGTTTATGGGTTTCTTTGCGCGCGCCGCTATGTTAAATAAAACAAACAGCTGGCCATAACCTACATCGCTTCAGGAAATCCCTTATGTCGTTACGTATCTGCATTCTGGAAACAGACATTCTGCGTCCGGAACTGGTTGACCAATATCAGAGCTATGGCCGGATGTTCGAGCAGCTCTTCGCCCGCCAGCCGATTGCCGCCGAGTTCGTCACCTATAACGTGGTGGAGGGCAACTACCCGGCAGATGACGAGCGCTTCGACGCCTATCTGGTTACCGGCAGCAAAGCCGATTCGTTTGGCACTGACCCTTGGATCGAAACCCTCAGAACTTACCTGCTCGACCGCTATCAGCGCGGCGACAAGCTGCTGGGCATCTGCTTTGGCCATCAGCTGTTGGCGCTGTTGCTGGGCGGTAAAAGCGAGCGGGCGCATCAGGGCTGGGGCGTGGGTACCCACCGCTATCAGGTGGCCGAGCAGCCGAGCTGGATGACGCCTGCGATGGATGAGTTGACCTTGCTCATCAGCCATCAGGACCAAGTCACCGCGCTGCCCAAAGACGCCACGGTAATTGCCTCCAGCGCGTTCTGCCCCATCGCCGCGTACCGCATCAATGACCAGGTGCTGTGCTTCCAGGGGCACCCGGAATTTATTCACGATTATTCCCGCGCCTTGCTGGAAATTCGCCAGCAGCACCTGGGCGAAGAAATCTATAAGTCCGGTATCGACAGCTTGCAGCACGACCATCAAGGCGCGGCTGTTGCCGAGTGGATGATGCGTTTCGTGGCGCAAGACAAGGCGGCGTCGCCGGCCTGATCCATCGAGGCTAAAGCCTCTCCCACAGTTTGTTCGTTGCTGTGGGAGTAGCGTTAGCCCCGAGCTGTTTGCGCTTGTTCAGCCCGCCCGCCGTACCAATCATCAAAATCCCCGCTCATTTTTTCCTCCCTACGGTCACAAAATTAAGCGCGGCGTTTCGTTGCCGTCGCCCGTTTAAAGACCGGAGGAAAAAGCAGCACGATGGACTATCTCGATCTTTTGCAGTGGCCGGCCATGGCCGTCACGGTAATGGCCGCCTGGCTGATTGGCGCACGAAGTGCGCGCCGCCGAATGATGGGGTTTTGGGTTTTTATTCTGAGCAATGTGTTGTGGGTGATCTGGGGGCTGCACACCCACGCGTATGCGCTGATCCTGCTGCAGTTCTGCCTATGCGCCATGAACTGCCGGGGCCTGAAGAAAAATGCCGACACAGTCACACAGCCGTAACGCCGGGTTGGCAGTTTTTTTCAGCAGCTATAGTCAAGGCTTACTGCCGAAATACATGAGGCCCGTTTTATGGACTGGCTCGTCACTTATAAATACAACAACGTGGAGCGCCACCTGCAGTTGCAGGCCCGCAGTGTGCCCAACATTCAGGTGGTCGCGTTTCGCGCGGTAACGGAGGTATTCGGCGAGAAGCCGCCGGTGGCGAAGGTCGCCGGGCAGCCGGTACTGGAGTGGGTGAGGGCGTGCGGCGTGGATATCACTGACGTGATTTTGCTGCGTCGCAGCAGCCGCGAGCGCAAGCCTGATGCAGAAGAGCAGGGCGCGAGTGCCCAGTCGCAAAAAGGCTGAAGCGCCTTCCGGTCATGCAACTGTTGCCAGCCATGCGGAAGAGGCTTCAGCCTCGATGTTGCGAACTTACCTGATGGTGCGAACTAAATTCCGTGTCCGCTAAACCTGCTTAGCAGGCAACCGCTTTCTGCACGCGGCGTTGACGCAATTCCTGATTCGAACGGCGAGCCAGGGTTTTCGCTTTGGTCACGTGAATCGGACCTTCAACGTAGGTCGGCAATTCGCGCTCAACCCAAGCCGCCTCATCGCCGCGCCAGCGCAGCAGGCCAGCCTCTATTTTAATTTCGCGGTGCAATTCACGAATCAGGGTGTGCATGCGCGCTTGGCTCAGCAGCTCTTCGCTTTTGATCGCCTTGCACAGCGGCTTGCCGTTCTGCCCAACCAGGGACAGCAGCAAAGAACCGTCTGGACGAGGTTTGATGGCAACGGTGTGTTGAGGAAACGCGTCGAAGAATTCTTTGATGGCCAGTTGCATTCCATGTACTCCATTGATTCTTTTGCAGATGGAGTGAATAGAGCAGATGCCGTGCCAGAAAATTCTTACGCAAAAAACAGAATAAAATCAGACACTTAGATATTTTTCCGGGCGCAACGGTCGTGCACTTTGCATGATCGGGCAAAACCCGACCTTGCAAAGTGCAATTGCCGCTTGCCGCCGTTTAGCTAAAGGGTTGCTGAAACGGGGTTTTCACCGGTACGTCCGGCCCAGCTTCATCCGGTACGAACGTCTGCGGTTGATAGCCGCGTGGCGCTGGTTTGCGTGGCACGCGCTGCGCAACTTCCGGCAGGTGTTTGAGCTGATAGCTTGGCGGTGCCGGATGGCGCGCACGGCCCAGGCCACGGTAGATGGCGACGGCGCCCAAGACGATGTCAGCCGCGCCGAGCACGCCCTTCACGGCCATGCCTTTGCGAATCAGCAGTGCGCCGCCGGCGACGGCAAGCAGACGTTCGAGATAA
This sequence comes from Pseudomonas sp. AC229, assembly GCF_979254655.1. NCBI lineage: Bacteria > Pseudomonadati > Pseudomonadota > Gammaproteobacteria > Pseudomonadales > Pseudomonadaceae > Pseudomonas > Pseudomonas sp. AC229. Next base: position 39,606 of record NZ_CEEDHK010000018.1, on the reverse strand, counting down.
CCCGGATTAGCCATTGGTGAACTCCTCAGGACGCTTTCTTCAGGGCCGACACCAGCTCGGCTTTGCGCATGCTTGAGCGGCCCGGAATGTTCATGTCCCGTGCGCGCATCATCAGGTCCGCCTTGCTTTGCTCTTCCAGCTTTTGCCCTGGGCGGGGCGCGCCGTGTTTAGTCGCCACCGCCTGGCGCGCCGACGATTTGCGCGCTGCGCTCTTGGCACCGGGCGATTTGCGCTGACCCGATCCGCCGGCCTTTTCGCCGCCGCCCGATTGCTTGTTCACCGTGGCCCAAGCACGGCCCTCGGCTTCGCCTTTGGAAACGCCCTTGGCTTCGTAGCTTTCTTCGATGTGCTCGGCCTTGCGCTTTTGCTCGGCCGTGTACTTGTCTTTACTTCCACGCGGCATGATTGCTCTCCTCATGAAGCGGGGCTGTAGCAAGCCCGTTACAGGTTCTGAGCCAGGGCCGTTGCCGGGAGTTCAGCTTTTTCCGCGAACGGTTCGCTGAGGGCAAAATTGGTTGAACTCTCACGCGCAATCACACACCTATTCTGTAGGGGACCGGTCTGCCCATCGCTCAAACGCCAGTGTTGCGCGCAACGGGATGGTCGATTGGCTTCGATCATTGGTAACGGTCTCCTGCACATTTCACCCCTTTGCAACCGGCTATTTACTGCAACCGGTTGGAGCGGGTCTGGAAATCAGGAAACGGGGACGAGGAGCGAAGGACATGAAAAGAGATTGGGAGCTGTTGCGCGAAATGCTGCTGGAAATCGAGAGCCTGCAAAAGGGCCATCATTTCTTCCCCCACCGTATCGACGGGCACTCCAGCGACAGCGTCAGTTATCACCTGCACCTGCTTGAGCAGGCTGGCCTGGTGGAATGCGCAGACCACCGTCCGCTGAGCGGCGAGTTGGTGCGCATCGGTAAATCGCTGACCCTCACCGGCCACGATCTGCTCGACCTGATCCGTGACGACAACCTGTGGATGGTCAAGAAAGCCTTCCTCACCGAGCACCTGGGCGGCATCACCATCGACGCCCTCAAATCGACCATGGCGCTTTATCCAAGCGACAGCGGCAGCTCATTCAATGTCTCCCGCCACGCACAGAACGACGCCGTCTTTAATTAACACGGCAACCCGTTTTCATTCGGCAGCAGTGGCGGCTTTGAGCCGGCCGCTGGCTGCCGCTTTCACTCGCGCTCAACTCAGCTGACCGAGGCACGCCCATGTCCGCCGATCGCACGTCGCAAGACGAGGCCACGTTCAATTCCACTGGCACTCAGTCTGACAACCCAAGCTCCAGCACCTCATCCAGCGCCGACGTTCAGGCCTTCAAGCAAAGCATTCTGGCCAAACTCAAATACGCCGTCGGTAAAGACCCTGCCAACGCCTACATCCACGACTGGTTTGAAGCCATCGCCTTGGCCGCCCGGGATCACCTGGTCGACCACTGGGAAGAAGCCGAAGCGCGAGTCGATCGCAAGCCGCAGAAGCGCGTGTACTACCTCTCGCTGGAGTTTCTGATCGGCCGATTGCTTGTTGATTGTCTGAGCAACCTGGGCCTGCTGGAAACGGCACGCGAGGCGCTGGCCGAGCTGGACGTCGACATCGAACGCATCCGCGAAGTCGAGCCCGATGCCGCGCTCGGCAACGGCGGCCTCGGGCGACTGGCCGCGTGCTTTATCGAAAGCATGGCCACGCTCAACATCGCCGGCCATGGCTACGGCATTCGCTACGAGCACGGTCTGTTCAAGCAGGTGATCAGCGACGGCTGGCAACACGAACACACCGAGACCTGGCTCGACTTCGGCAACCCGTGGGAATTCGAGCGACCGGAAGTGAGCTACAACGTCGGCTTCGGCGGCAGCGTTAATACCGTTACCGAGCGCAACGACGTGCCGCGCCAACACTGGCAGCCCACCGAGATTATCCGCGCCATCGCCTACGACACCCCGGTGGTTGGCTGGCGCCGCGCCGGCGTTAGCACCTTGCGGCTATGGCGGGCGAGGGCGCTGGAAGACCTGCAACTGGAACGCTTCAACGCCGGCGACCACCTGGGCGCCGTGGCTGACGTGGTGCGCGCCGAAAGTATTTCCCGCGTGCTGTATCCGGCCGACAGTACCGAGGCTGGCCAGGAACTGCGCCTGCGCCAGGAATTCTTCTTCGTTTCCGCCTCGCTGCAAGACTTGCTGCACCGCCACATGCGCCTGCATGGCGACATTCACTCGCTGCCGGAAAAAGTCGCCATTCAGCTCAACGACACCCACCCGGCCATCGCCGTGGCCGAGTTGATGCGCCAATTGGTCGACGTGTACCGCATCGAATGGTTTGCCGCCTGGGAACTGTCCGTCGCGACCCTGTCGTACACCAACCACACCTTGCTGCCCGAGGCGCTTGAGTCGTGGCCGGTGTCGTTGATGGAACGGCTGTTGCCGCGCCATATGCAGATCATTTATTTGATCAACGCGCACCACATCGACTCGCTGCGGGCCAAAGACATCCACGACTTCGACCTGCTGCGCTCGGTGTCGCTCATCGAAGAAGAACACGGGCGCCGCGTGCGCATGGGTAACCTCGCGTTCCTCGGCTCGCACAGCATCAACGGCGTGTCGGCGCTGCATACCGACCTGATGCGCGAAACCGTTTTCCGCGATTTGCACAACCTGTACCCCGACCGCATCCGCAATAAAACCAACGGCGTGACCTTCCGCCGCTGGCTCTACCAGGTGAACCCGCAACTTACCCAGCTGCTCACCGAAAGCATCGGCGATGGCGTGCTCGACAGCCCGGAAACCTCGCTGATCAAGCTCGAACCGTTCGCCGACAAACCGGCGTTCCGCAAACAATTCGTCGCCCAGCGCCAACACAGCAAAGCGGCGCTGGCGCGGTTGGTAAAAGAGCGGCTGAACATCGACCTCAACCCCGAGGCGATTTTCGACGTGCAGGTCAAACGCATTCACGAATACAAACGCCAACTGCTGAACCTGCTGCACACCGTGGCGTTGTACCAGGCGATTCGTAACGAGCCGACTACCGACTGGGTGCCGCGCGTGAAAATCTTCGCCGGCAAGGCGGCCGCCAGTTATCACCAGGCCAAACTGATCATCAAATTGGCCAACGACATCAGCCGCACCATCAACGACGACCCAACCGTGCGCGGCTTGCTCAAGGTGGTGTTCATTCCGAACTACAACGTCAGCCTGGCGGAAACCATCATTCCGGCGGCCGACTTGTCGGAACAGATCTCCACCGCCGGCATGGAAGCCTCTGGCACCAGCAACATGAAATTCGCCCTGAACGGCGCGCTGACCATCGGCACCCTGGACGGCGCCAATGTGGAAATGAGCCAACTGATCGGCCAGGAACACATGTTCATCTTCGGCATGACCGCGCAGGAAGTGAAAGCGCGCATGAGCAATGGCGACTTCGACACCATCCACGTGATCCAGCAATCACCGCGATTGAACGCGGCGTTGGAAGCCATCAGCAAAGGCGTGTTCTCCCCAGATGACCCAGAGCGCTATGTGGGCCTCATCGACGGCCTGGTGCATCACGACCGCTACATGCTCTGCGCGGACTTCGACTCGTATTGGGATGCGCAGCGCAAAGTCGATGAGTTGTGGCAGCAGCCCAACCAATGGTGGCGGTCGGCGGTGCTCAATACCGCGCGGACAGGGTGGTTCTCCTCGGACCGGACCATTCGCGAATATGCCGAGGATATTTGGAAGGCGATGCCTCCCAAAAAGTGAGAGTTAAAAGCATCGCGGCTAAAGCCGCTCCCACAGACTACGCAGACCTGCGATGAGCCAGACGTGACACTCTGGATTCCCACGTTCGCGAGGATGACAGAGGTGTTTGGAAAATCCCCGTCATCCTCGCGAACGCGGGGATCCAGAATTTCAAGCCGTACACGGTAGATCCACTCCGGGGGCATCGACTAGGCGTCCCCGCGCAACGAACCGTCCCTGGCCCGATGCGCCGCTCGCGGCTCGCGGCCGCTCAACCCCCTCCACGTCGACTCCACTCGGCCTGCGATAAACGGTGCGGGGCAGATCAAAAGCGGAAGATCACAAGCAAGGTCAAAAGCGATAGACCAAAAGCGCCAGATCGGATGCTGGCCCGCCCCAGAGCGCCGCCGCTCAAAAAAATCGCGGCTTCAGCCGCGATTTTTCTCACCTGGAGAGCAACCCCCCGCTCACCAAAACCCAGCAGGATGTTGCTTAGCAATGTAATCCGGCTGCAACCCAAACGCCGTCTGAAAAAACGTCGCCAACCGCGTATGCAACACCATCTGGTTAATCGACGCCAACTTCCCCCGCTGCACCCGGCGCTGATTGCTATCAGCATAAAAATCCTCATGCAGCACCCGTTGCTGCTCAGGCTCAGCCGTGATGCAACAACTGTTGAAACCCGGCTCGCCCTGACCCTCCGGATACGCCACCAACAGACACAACCCCGGGCTGGCTTTTTCCGGCCCGTGCAGCTCAACGCGTACCTCCAACCCCGCGCCTTGCGCGTAGGTTTTCGCTTCCTCGAACAAAGGCACGGCGCATTCGTGCATCAGCGTCATAAACGCATCCAGAAAGGTTTGGCTATCGACTGCCTGGCTATCCATCCTGCACGCGCTCCTCGATCAATGCCCGACTCGGGCCGGTTTGTGCCGCATCGGTGCGGGCCGGGGCCGGTTGGGTTGGGGCGACCGGCTCGGTTGCCGGGTGTGGTGACGACGGGCGATGCGCAGCATCCCCCACAAAGCGGCCGCTGCCACCAGCAGCCAGGTTCCGATCAACAACAGCACAACGCTTTCAGGTGGCATACGGTCCTCCTGCAGCCCCTTATGGCTGCGGCATAACGTCGACATCAACGGGATTGGGTGCAGTGGTGGGCTGCGCATGAATGCGGATGCGCTGGTGCATGTGCTCGGCGTGGCATACCTCATCAATTACTTGGCTGACAAAGCTGGTCAGCGCTTCGCCTTGCACTTCGGCGGTTGGCGCGTCGAACAGCGTCCACACCACAGGGCTGGCCGTTAGGCGCTCTTTCAAGTGGCCGAGCGGCTCGGTCAGGCCATCGTCACCGCCATCCAGCCAGGTGAAGTCGCCGAGCAGCAGCAGGCGTTTTACCCCGGCGACTGGCAAGCCATCGAGCAGGGCGGTGACGGCTTTGAAGGTGCTTTCGAATTGGTGGTCGTGGTCAGCGGCGGGCAGCACGACGATGACCGCGTCGCGTCCGGCGATGCTGTGGCTGACGCTGATGGCGTCGTACAAGTCGCCCTGAATGGTGCTCAGGCCCGGGCGGGCGTTTACGGCGTTCAGGTCATCCAGAATCAGTGTGGTCTCGAACTGGCGCGCCAAGGCTTCAACCATCAACGCGTTTCCAATGCTGCTTTGAGCGCCGTATACAGCGAGTTTTACGGCAGGCGTTTCGAGATTTTTCATCTAGGCGATTCTCGTGATGGTGGTGGGTGTCGCGAATTGGAAAGCAGGTGCGGATGTCAGCCGTTGGACGCGCGCTGGCGCCCTGGTTCGTTGGGGCCGCCAGGTTGCCCGGCGGAAACCGTCACCTCAGTGATATCGCTGCTCTGGGCTGAACTGTGCAGCGACTCAACATGCCGACGCGCCTGGGTTTCGGTGAACGCCTCGGTGTCGCTTTGCACCTCCACGCTCTTGGCTTGGCCCTGAAGCTGGTAATGCACCACAAACGAATAGTTGCCGCTCATTTTGAAAGTGTCTCCAACGGTGGCAGGTATTAACTTTGGCCGCTTCGCAGGGCAAAGGGTTCAGCTTTATTTGCCAAGCGGTAAACGCGGTCAACGGGTCGCTTACGCGCGCGTAACGGCGGCGTAAATGTCGTCATCTGCGAAAAATGGTTAAACCAATGGGCGCTGGCGAAAGTCGATTAAAGGGAGACATGCACACACACGCTCGGCCGTGACGTACGGCGTAATTGCTGGGGTAATCCGCAGGAGATGCTGATATGACCTTTGTCTGCTTTCTAAAGGGCTGTAACTGGCTGGAAGCCACCCATGAACTGTTCGGCAGCGAATTGCTGCTGTGCCAATGCTGTTCGCGCTGCGGCGCGCACCGGTACTTGCCCGAAGGCCTACCGAGCGCCACGGGTGAGGGCGGCCACGGCGGCGCCGCTTGAACACCTGGGAGGTGATCGTCGCCACCTTGGTCGGCGAGTTCTCCGATCTCAACGATGTCGCCCATACCACCCGCGTCACCCTGCGCATGGCGCTCGCCACGTTGCTCGGCGGCGTGCTTGGTTGGGAACGCGAGCAGCAAGGCAAGTCGGCCGGCGTGCGCACGCACATGCTCGTCGCCCTGGGCAGTGCGCTATTTGTGATGGCGGCTGAGCAAATGGGCGCCGAGGACGACGCCATGAGCCGCGTCATGCAAGGCGTGGTCGCCGGTATCGGCTTTCTGTGCGCCGGCACCATTCTCAAAGGGCGCTCACCCAACGAGGTCAAAGGCCTGACCACGGCCGCCGGAATCTGGCTGACCTGCGCCATTGGCATCACCGTCGGCTTGGGCCGCGAAGCGACCGCGTTGCTTGGCACGGTGTTCGGTTTGATTGTGCTGAACCTGGTGCCGCACCTGATGAGCCGGCTAGAGAAGGACAGCCCGGAACAGGGCCAACTCACGCAAGAGGACGAAGAAGCGCCCAAGTAAGCGCGCCTACAGCGGCGTCGCCGCCTTGCGCCGCAACACCAGCAAAAACTGGCGCTTGCCGGTGGTCCAGACCAAGGTTTGAAAATCCCCCTCGCGCAGCCCGGCCTTGTTATAGGCATTGGCCTGATGCACCGCATTGCCGTCGGCGAGGGTTTGCGCCACCACCACCTCGCTCATCACCACACCTTCGGGCGTGCCGGGTTTCAAACTGGGCGTGACCGCAATCGAATAGCCCACCCGCAACGGTTGCGGCTGATTCACCAGCGTGCCGTTCTTGCGCACTGCCTGGTCGCGCTGGGTATCAACGAACGTCGACACGGTTGCCGAACTGCCAAGTGTTGCTACAAACGGCTGTAACGGCTGCAAGGCGTAGTTGTTGGCGCCGGCAATGCGATCCACCAAACCCTCGGCGGCCACCTCGGCTGGCCCGTGCAACAAGCCCGCTTCCCGGTTCGCGCGCGCCTCCAGGTTGGCCACCGGGGATTTCACCTCCGCCAATACCGCGCGCCATTCAACCTGATTGATCGGCGTGGCAATGGCGGCGGGCGCGTTGGGGTCGAGGGCGGCGGCGGATGCCATCGAAGTGAGCAGCAGGCCGAACAGGGGAATCACAACATTCATCAAGCAGAGCGCCGAGATAGGAGGAGGGGAGACTATAGCGGGCATCCCCTTTTCCAGGAATCGCGGCTAATCGGAATGCCGCCCAGCCGCTCCCACAGAATTGAGTTTCCTGTGCACCCTGCGCTTGCGCGACGCTGCCAACCACCGCCTATCCATCTGAATTACAAGCTCTTTTACCCTAGCCGCCGCCTGTGTAAAATCCCGCGCCCCGACCAGAGGAGACACACCGTTGGCCACCCATTACTCGCCGTCCCCGGACACCATTGCCTGCGGCCGCACCGGCGCCAGTCTCGAAAGTGTTGCCGATCTCAGCCAGGTCACCTGCAAGCTGTGCCTTCGCGCCGCCGAAAAGGCCGCCGCCGAACCGGTGCGTAAAACCCCAACCCTGGCCGAACTGCGCGCTGCTGCCAAAGCGAAAAAAGCCGCTACCAGCGAAGACGGCCAAGCAGTCGCCACCCTGGCCAGCGAACCCAAGCCGGTCGCCGCCGCAGCCGCTGCAAAACCCGCCGAAGCCAAGCCTGCTGCGAGCAAACCGCAGCCAGCGCCGCACGCTCAAACCGCGCCCAAAGCCGCCGCCGCGCTCAGCCCGCGTGCCGCTTGGCAGCAACGCCTGCAACAACTGCCCGGCCGCAACCGCCTGCCGCGCGGCGTCGCTAAGCAACGGTTTATCTAACCGACACAGGCCGGTGCGCTATCGGCCAGATGGGACAACTGCCCGAGCGCGGCCACTTCGCCGATCACCAGCACCGCCGGTGCTTTCAACTCAAACGCCAACGCTGCCTCGTGCATGCCCGCCAACTGGCTGCGGCATTCACGCTGTTGCGGCAGCGAGGCGTTTTCAATCATCGCCACTGGGGTGCGCGCCGGCAGGCCGCCAGCCAGCAACTCGCGCTGCACCTCGGCCAGTTTCGCGACCCCCATGTAAATCACCAGGGTGGTGCCGGTTTGCGCCAGGGCGTGCCAGTTCAGGCTGCTGTCGTCTTGCGTGTGAGCGGTCACCAACGTCACGCCGCGTGCCACGCCGCGCAAGGTCAGCGGAATGCCGCATTGGGTAGCGCCAGCCAGGCCGGCGGTGATGCCGTTGACCAACTCCACTTCAATGCCATGGGCGCTGAGCCAGTCGGCTTCCTCACTGCCACGGCCGAAAATGCACGGGTCGCCGCCTTTCAGGCGCACCACGCAATAGCCTTGGCGGGCGTAACGCAGCATCAGCCGGTGAATGAATTCCTGCGGCGTCGAACGGCAGCCGCCGCGCTTACCGACCGCAATCACCTTGGCGTTAGGGCAATGCTCGAGCACGGCCGGATTGACCAAGTCGTCGATCATCACCACCTGCGCCGCGTTCAGGGCGCGTACGGCTTTAAGGGTCAACAATTCCGGATCACCGGGGCCGGCGCCCACTAACCAGACTTTTGCGCTCATAGGGATTTCCTCCAACGGGTCAGGCGAAACGCGCTGCGCGTTTTTGTAGGAGCGAGCTTGCTCGCGAATGCGTTCCTGAATCGTGTCGTCATGTGTGTAACACCCACACCAGCAGCCCGACATTGATCACCAGCGAAACCAGCGCCAGCCCGCGCCACACTTTCAGCGGTTCGCGCTCTAGCAACGGACGCGGGCGGGCAGGGGGTTGGTGTTCGCCTTGTTGCAAGGCCAGCAGCCATTCTTCAGCGGTTTCAAAGCGCTGCGCCGGGTCGTTGGCCAGGGCTTTTTCCAGGTTGTGCACCAGCCATTCCGGCAGGTCTGGCCGGTAGCGACTGGCCGCAACCGGTACACCAAAACGCGGGCGTTGAAAGGCTTCGATCTCACCGTGCGGGTAATGCCCGGTGAGCAGGAAGTACAAGGTCACGCCCGCGCTGTAGAGATCTTGCGCCACGCTCGGGGCGGCGCCGGCATAGGCTTCCGGGGCGATGAAACTGGGGGTGCCGGGCAGCTCGCCGTTGTCCTGCGGCGACAGCCCAGGGCAATAGGCGAGGCCGAAATCCAGCACCCGCAGTTCACCGTCGCTGCTGAGCAGCAGATTTTCCGGCTTGATGTCCCGGTGCAGGATATTGCGCCGGTGCAGCATGCCCAGCGCCCGTAACAGGCGCGAGGCGATTTCCAGCCATTGGTTAAGGCCGAAGTTGCCGTGCAGGTTGAAGTGCTCGGCCAACGTGATGCCTTCGTGTTCGCGCATCAGGTAGTACAGGTGCTGACGCTGATTGGCGTGGTGCACCTCGGGAAAGTAACGACCGGCCACCCGGCGCAGAAACCATTCTTCCTGCAACAGGGCTTGCCCGGCGTTGCTGTCACTGTCCCGGCTGGCTGGCAGGGTTTTCAGCAGCCAGGGATATTGGGGCGCGTTGTTGCCAGTGGCATGTACGCGGTAAACCAGCGACTGGCGGCTTTGGCCCACCAGGGCCTCGACCTTCCAGCCTTCAAACAATTGCCCAGGCTTGAGCGCCGGTGGCACTGGCCATTGCTCAACTTGCCCGAGCACATCGCCCAGACTCGCTTCGCCCAGGGCTTCGACCCGCACCAGTAAGGCGCTGGCGTTGTCCTGGCTGCCGGCCTTGTGCGCGGCAGTCACCAGCGCCTGGCTGGCGGCCTGCAATTCGGTTTCGTCACGCAAGATGCCGGCAATCGACGCTTCGCTGAGGGTCGCCCAGATGCCGTCGCTGACCAATAGAAAGCTCTCGCCCTGGCGCAATTCACCGTCCAGGTAATCGACCACAACATGCTGTTCCAGACCCATGGCGCGCTTGAGCACATGCTGCATGCCCGGCTGGCCCCACACATGGTCTTCGCTGATGCGCTGCAACTGCCCGGCGAACCAGCGATACACGCGGCAATCGCCGATATGCGCGAGCGTGAATTGCTTGCCGCGCACCACCAGCGCACTCAGGGTTGTGAGCAACGGCTGCCCGCCACCGTTGGCGTGCAGCCAGCGATTCTGTGCCAGCAGCAAACGGTCGAGCGCCTGCGCCACGCCCCAGGTTTCCGGGGTGGCGTAGTAATCGAGCGCCAACGCTTGCAGGGTCGAACGGGCGGCCAGGCCGCCGTCCGCGCATTGGCTGACGCCGTCGGCCAGGGCAAACAGATAACCCTTGCTGGCAGCCAGGGCCGGGGCGGGCGTAACCAGGCGCACCGCGTCCTGGTTCTCGGCCCGTGGTCCGCTGGCGCTGGCTTCGGCGTAGCTCAATTGCAGGCTCATGGCGTGCGCTTACACCCGTGCTGCGGTAAAGGCGGCCGAACCCCAGGTGGTTCTCCAGCGGCGTTTCACCCCGTGCAGACCAAACCAGGCCACTACGCCGAGGCTGGCGAACAGCCACAGACCCAACTGGTAGTCGCCGGTGTTTTGCTTGATCGCGCCCAGACCGGCCGCCAGCAAGAAACCGCCAATGCCGCCGGCCATGCCGATCAGGCCGGTCATCACGCCAATTTCCTTACGAAAGCGCTGCGGCACCAGTTGGAACACCGCGCCGTTGCCGGCACCCAGGCCGAGCATCGCCGCCACGAACAACGCCAATGCCGCCACAGAGCTCGACAAGTGGAAACCCACCGCCGCGATGCAGATGGCCGCTACCGCGTACATGCCCAGCAGCGTGCGAATGCCGCCGAAACGGTCCGCCAGCGCGCCGCCCAGAGGCCGCATCAGGCTGCCCCCGAACACGCAGGCTGCGGTGTAGTAACCGGCAGTCACCGGGTTGAGGCCGTACTGATCGTGGAAATAGCCGGGCAGGGCGCTGGCCAGGCCGATAAAGCCGCCAAAGGTGACGCTGTAGAAAAACATAAACCACCAGCTGTCACGGTCGCCGAGGGCCTTGAAGTAATCGCCCATGGATTTTGGCTTGGCGCGGTTGGGTGCATTGCGCGCCATCAGGCTGAAGGCGACGAGGGTGAGCACCAGCGGAATCAGCGCCAGGCCGAACACGTTGGTCCAGCCAAACGCCGCCGCCAATACCGGCGCAGCCAGGGCGGCGAGCACCGTGCCCGAGTTGCCGGCGCCGGCAATGCCCATGGCCTTGCCCTGGTGTTCGGCCGGGTACCACTGCGACGCCAGCGGCAATGCCACAGCGAACGAAGCGCCGGCCATGCCCAGGAAAACACCCAGCAGCAGCGCTTGCTCATAACTGTGAATGCCCAACTGCCAAGCGACCGCCAAGGCGCCGATGACAATGATCTGGCCAAAAATGCCCGCCGTTTTCGGCGACAGCTGATCGGCCAACATGCCCATCACAAAGCGCAACAGCGCACCGGCCAGAATCGGCGTGGCGACCATAAAACCGCGCTGCTGGGTGGTGAGCTGCAAGTCGGTGGCAATCTGCACCGCCATTGGGCCGAGCAGGTACCAAACCATAAAGCTCAAATCGAAATACAGGAACGCCGCAAACAGCGTGGGGGTGTGCCCGGCTTTCCAGAAACTGTTGTTGTTCATTCAACACCTCATCTGCAAAAGGAAATGTGTTTGCAGGTGGGCTGCCGCTGCCGGCTGCACCACCTCCCCGAAACCGGGGCCAAAAACGCAAAAAACGCCGCATTCCTCCGGGCACTTGAGCCTGGGAAATAGCGACGTCTTTGTCGTGGTGGGGCAACCGCCGTTGGCTACCTGTGAGGATGTATGAGCAGGTTGTGTGCCAGGTTGGGTGGGGGGCTCTGGGATGGGGGTTTTGTGGAGTTTTGGATGGGGTTTCTCGGAGCGGGTGCTGCGTTTTGGCGCGCCGGGGGCAGGGTGCGCACCATCGTGTACGGCTTTAGATTCTGGATCCCGAATCGTCGGACCGCCGCGTTCGCGAGGATGACGGTGCCTCTCCAACACCTCCGTCATCCTCGCGCACGCGGGGATCCAGAGTTTCGGAGGAGACGCTGGTGTTGCGGCGAAAGGGTCGTCAATTGAATATTGCAAATCTGCTCTGAGGGCGCGTTTACGTGGGGTTCGCACCATCGCGATCGACTTGAGATTCTGGATTCCGAATCGTCGGACCGCCGCCTGCGCGGGAATGACGGTGCCTCTCCAACACCTCCGTCATCCTCGCGAACGCGGCGGTCCGACGATTCGGGATCCAGATTTTCGGAGGAGACAACGGTGTTGCGGCAAAAGGTTCGTCAGCACTGATCTACTCCCGGGCGCGTCTGGTGCGGCGTGCGCACCATCGTGTACGACTTGAGATTCTGGATCCCCGCGTGCGCGAGGATGACGGAGGTGCTAGGGAAAGCACCGTCATCCTCGCGCAGGCGGCGGTCCGACGATTCGGGATCAAGAGTTTCGGAAGAGACGCCGCCGCCACGCCAAAACACCTATCAATTCAACATCTCACTCATCGCAATAATCTGCTCCGCCACCTGAATCAGCTTCTGCTGCCGACTCATCGCCTGCCTGCGCATCAGGGTATAAGCCTCATCCTCATTGCAATCTTTCATCTTCATCAGCAGCCCTTTGGCCAGTTCCACCCGTTTGCGCTCGGCCAGTTGCTGGTCGCGGGCGTGCAGTTGGGCGCGCAGGGTCTGGTCGCTTTCGAAGCGGGCCATGGCCACGTCCATGATCGGCTGCAAGCGCTGGGCATGAATGCCTTCGACGATGTACGCGCTAACGCCCGACCTGATCGCCTGGCGCATTACGTCCGGGTCGTGCTCGTCGGTGAACATCACAATCGGCCGGGGCTGGTCGCGGCTGACCAGTACCACTTGCTCCATCACGTCGCGGCTTGGCGATTCGGTGTCGATCAGCACCACGTCGGGGCGCACGGCTTCCACGCGGGCGGGCAGGTCGATGGTCAGGCCGGACTCGTCGATCACCTCGAAACCGGCTTCGCTCAGGGCCGCCCGCAGGCGCCCGACTTTTTTGGAGGTGTCGTTGATCAGCAGAATTCGCAACATGGCTGGCGGCTCCGCTTACTGATCGCTAAGGGCGTGCAAGGCAAAGCTGCGGGCGTAGGCGGCGGGGTCGCTGCCGTCCCATACGCTGCCGTCGAGCAACTGGCTGCTGCGCATTGGCGAGGCCGGTACGCCAATTTCCAGACTGCCGGCCGCTCGGCTGTACAGCTCAAGCCGCTGCACCTGTTGCGCCACGGCTAGGTAATCGGGCTCTTCACGCAGCAGGCCCCAGCGGCGGAATTGGGTCATAAACCACATGCCGTCCGACACGTACGGAAAATTCGCCGCGCCGTGGGCGTGGAAGCGCAAGGCGTGGTCGTCGTGCCAGTTGCTGCCCAGGCCGTCGCTGTAACGGCCGAGCAAGCGCGGTTCGATGCTGCTGACCGGCGCATCCAGAAACTCGCTGGCGCTGAGCAGTTGCGCGGTGCTGCGGCGATTCTCGGGGCTTTCTTCAATAAAGCGGCTGGCTTCCAGCACGGCCATTACCAACGCGCGCGCGGTGTTGGGGTATTGCTCGACAAACGCGCGGGTGCTGGCCAGCACTTTTTCCGGGTGGTCCGGCCAGATCGCCTGGCTGGTGGTCACGGTAAAGCCTTGCTCATGGGCGATGGCGTGAGCGCCCCAGGGTTCGCCCACGCAGAATCCGTCGATACGCCCGGCTTGCAGGTGCGCGAGCATTTGCGGCGGCGGCACCACCACGCTGTTCACGTCCTGCAGCGGATGAATGCCCTGGCTCGCCAGCCAGTAGTACAACCACATGGCGTGGGTGCCGGTGGGGAAGGTCTGCGCGAAGGTCAGTTTTGAGCCGCTTTGGTGCGCGCGCTGATTGAGTGCACTGGCAGTGGTCACGCCGGCGTCTTTCAACGGCTGCGACAGGTTGATGCTCTGGCCGTTCTGGTTCAGGCCCATGAGCACCGCCATGTCGGTGGCCGGCGCACCGCTGATGCCCAATTGCAGGGCGTAGACCATCCCGTACAGGCTGTGCGCCGCGTCGAGTTCGCCGCACAGCAGCTTGTCGCTGAGGCCGGCCCACGAGCTTTGGCGCTTGAGGTTGAGGGTCAGGCCGTAGGGCTGGGCAAAGCCCTGCGTGGCGGCAACCACCACCGAGGCGCAATCGCTGAGGGGCATAAAGCCCAGGTTCAGCACGTTCTTTTCCGGCGCGTCGCTGCCGGCCACCCAGGCAAGGGCGTGAAGGGCATCGAGGGGCGTGCTTGAGTCGCTCATGGCGCTGTTCCCGTATTGCAAAAAAAAAGCGCCGTAGCGTCCGGCCTGAAGGCCAGTTGCGCACGACGCCGTTGTCATGACTGGGGTTGGCCTGATGGTAGCCTTTGAGAATGGGAGAGCAAAGGGTGTGCCGGATATCGTGGTTAGCCTTGAGATTCTGGATCCCGGATCGCCGGCCCGCCGCCTTCGCGGGGATGACGGTGATCGTTACAAAAACATCCGTGATTCCCGCGCACGCGGGAATCCAGAATTGATGCCCTGACAAACATCCAACAGGCAATGCGCGCGGCTAATAAACATCCCGCAAATACCGCCGGTCCTTACTCATCCCACTCACATACAACGTAGCCGCCCCGGCGGTCATTTTGCCGTGCACCTGCACAATCTTTTTCAGCGCCGCGTCCACGTCTTTGGCCATGCGGCTGGCGTCGCCGCACACGCACACGTAGGCGCCTTGTTGCAGCCATTGCCAGATCGCGGCGCCTTCTTCGAGCATGCGTTGTTGCACGTAAATTTTCTCCGCCTGGTCGCGCGAAAACGCGGTGTCCAGGCGCGTGAGCAAGCCGCTGCGTTGCCAGGCGCGCAGTTCGTCGTGGTAGTAGAAGTCGCTGACGGCGCGCTGTTCGCCGAAGAACAGCCAGTTTTTTCCGTTGCCGCCTTGTGCCTGGCGCTCCTGCAGAAAGGCGCGGAACGGGGCGATGCCGGTGCCTGGGCCGATCATGATCAGTGGCGTGGCCGGGTCTTGTGGCGGGCGGAAGTGGGTAGAGCGTTGCAGGAAGATACGCACGCCCGTGTTGGCGGCGCGGTCGGCGAGAAAGGTGGAGCACACGCCACCACGGGCCTGGCCTTGATGCTGGTAACGCACCACGGCCACGGTCAGGTGCACTTCGTTTGGCGTCACCGTTGGGCTGGAGCTGATGGAATACAGCCGTGGTTGCAAGGGCTTGAGCAGGCGCGCCAGTTGCTGGGCGTCGAGGGCGATGGGGTATTCGCGCAGCAGCGTCGGCACCTGGCGGCCCCACAGCCAGTCTTGCAGCGCCGCCTGATTGCCTTCGTGCAGCAGTTCTTCCAGGAACGGACTGCCGTTGTGCCCGGCCACCCGACGCAGCAGGTCCGGGCTGATGCGGGCGATTTCCAGGTGTTCGGTCAACGCCTCGCGAAGCGGCATGGGCGCCTGATTGTCGGGTTCGACCGGGCTGTCGCCGTCGAGCCTGAGCGTGGCGAGCAATTCCTCGACCAGCGCCGCGTCGTTGCTGGGCCACACGCCCAAGGCGTCGCCGGCCTGGTAGGGGAAGTCGTGGCCGCTGAGGTCGAAGGCCAGATGGCGGGTTTCTTTGACTGAGCCGGCACCGTTGAGCACTTGGTTATGTACCAGGCGGGTCCGCAGCGGATTGGCGCGGTTGAAGGTGCTGCTCTCGTTCGGTGTCGGGCGCAGCAGTGTGGGCGCGGCGGGGTTGCTGGCGAAGCGACTGCACAGTTGGGTCAGCCATTGTTCGGCGGGGGCGTGGAAGTCCGGCTCGCATTCCAGGCGCGGCTGCAAACGCTCGGCACCGAGGGCGGCCAGGCGTTCGTCGAGCTTGCGGCCGAAGCCGCAAAATTGCTGATAGCTCGAATCGCCCAGGGCCAACACGCTGAAACGGCTGTTGACCAGGGCGTCGGCCTCGGCGCTTTGCAGGCTGTGCCAGAAGTCGCTGGCGTTGTCGGGCGGGTCGCCGTCGCCAAAGGTGCTGGTCACTAACAGCACGCCGGCGGCGTTGCGCAGGTCGTCTAGCTTGGCCTCGTCCATGGCTTGCAACTTCGCCCGCTGGCCTGCGCTGCCCAGGCGTTCGGCGCAAGTGGCGGCGAGGGTTTCGCTGTTGCCGGTTTGCGAAGCCCAGAGCACCAGCCACGGCGCCTCGCCGCTGTCGATTTCGGCGCTGGGCGCTTCAGCGGCGCGGGAGAACAAACCGGCCAGCAGGCCATTCACCAACAGCCGATTATTCGGCGCAAAGGGGGCGCTGGCGGGCAGCGTGGGCACGCCAGCCTGACGCGCTTCCACGTTGCGCAGGCCAAGCAGAAAACCTTGCATGTACAGCTGCTCTTCGCTGGCCAGCGCCAGTGGGGCCGGGCCGTCGAGGTTGAGCTGGCGGGCGAATGCATCGAGGGTCATCGGAGCAAATTCCTTGGCGGAGGGCGAGGGCAGCGCTTCGTCTGGTGGGCTGACGGGGTGCAAGGCGACCGCGCAGAACTTGAACGCCGGCTGCAGGGAAATGGGGTCGATGGCGTCGCTGGTTACGGCGTTGATGGCCAACTGCTCGCCAAACACATCGTTCCAGTGGAATGGCGCAAAGCAGTTGCCCAATTGCACGCGGTCGCTGACCACGGCTGGCAACACCGCGCGGCCACGCCGTGAGCGAATTTCCACCTTGCTGCCAGCGCGAATGCCCAACCGCGCGGCGTCGCTGGGGTGAATTTCCACGAACGGGCCGGGGTTGAGTTTGTTCAGGCTCGGCACCTTGCCGGTCTTGGTCAGCGTGTGCCATTGGTGTTGCACGCGGCCGGTGTTGAGCACCAGTGGGTAGTCGTCGTCGGGCAGTTCGGCGGGCGGCAGATAGGGGCGGGCGAAGAACTGCGCTTTGCCGCTCGCGGTGGGAAACTGCAGGGCCTGTTCGCGGCGATAGCGGATAGGGTTGCGCTCGCTTGCCGCCTCGCTCGCGCACGGCCATTGCACGGGCGCCTGCTGCAAGCGGGCGTAGCTGGCACCGCGAATGTCGTAGCCGGTGCCGGGATTGGCGGCTTGTTTGATTTCCTCGAACACCTGCTCGGCGCTGGTGTAGCTGAACGCCTCGCTATAGCCCATTGCGCAGGCCACGCGGGCAATCAGTTGCCAGTCGGGCAGGGTGTCGCCCGGTGGCTGCACGGCCGCTTGCATCAGGGTGAGGTTGCGCTCGGAGTTGATCATCACGCCCTCGGCTTCGGCCCACAGTGCGCCGGGCAGCAGAATGTCGGCGTAGCGGTTGGTTTCGGTGTCGAGGTAGGCGTCCTGGGTGATCACCAGTTCGGCGGCTTGCAGCGCTTCGATCACCGTCTGCCGGTTGGGCGCGCTGGCCACCGGGTTGGTGCAGATGATCCAGCAGGCTTTGATCGCCCCGGCCTTCATCTGCTCGAACATCGCCACCGTGCCGTCGCCGGCTTCAGCGCGAATGGCGCCGGGCGCCAGTGCCCACAGCTGTTCGATAAATTGGCGGTCGTCAGCCACCAGCGCCGAGCGCTGCCCAGGCAGACCGGGGCCCATATAGCCCATCTCGCGGCCGCCCATGGCGTTGGGCTGGCCAGTGAGGGAAAACGGCCCGCTGCCTGGCCGGCAGATGGCGCCGGTGGCCAGGTGCAGGTTGCACAGCGCGTTGGTGTGCCAGGTGCCGTGGATGCTCTGGTTCAGGCCCATGGTCCAGCAGCTCATCCAATTGGCGGCTTCGCCAATCCATTGCGCGGTCTGGCGAATATCAGCTTCGGCGAGGCCGGTGATTTCGGCGACGTAGGCGGGCGTATAGAGGGCGAGAAAATCCTCCATCACCTCCCAGCCTTCGGTGAAGGATTCGATAAAGGCTTTGTCGCTGTGGCCGTTGGCGACCAGCAGGTGCAGCAGGCCATTGAGCAGGGCCAGGTCGGTGCCCGGGCGAATTTGCAAAAACAGATCGGCCTTGTCGGCCGTGGCGCTGCGGCGTGGGTCGATGACCACCAGTTTGGCGCCGGCCTTCAAACGATCAAGCAGGCGCAGAAACAGAATCGGGTGACAGTCGGCCATGTTCGAGCCGATGATCACAAACACATCGCTGTGCTCGAAATCATCGTAGGAACCGGGCGGACCGTCGGCGCCCAGCGACAGTTTGTAGCCGCTGCCAGCACTGGCCATGCACAGCCGCGAGTTGGATTCGATATGCCGGCTGCGGATGAAACCTTTGGCCAGTTTGTTCGCCAGGTACTGCGCTTCCAGCGACATTTGCCCGGACACATACAAGGCCACGGCGTCTGGCCCGTGGCTGTCGATGATGCTGCGCAAGCGGTTGGCGGTGGCGTCGATGGCTTGCTCGATGCCCACACGCACCGGGTCGCGGTTGCGTTCCTGGCGCATAAAGGCGTGCTCCATGCGCCCGCTGTTGGCCACCGCTTGGCCGCAGGTGCTGCCCTTGGTGCACAGCCGGCCGGCGTTGGTGGGGTGCTGTTTGTCGCCGGACACTTTGACGATCAGGTTGTTTTCCACCTGCATGACAATGCCGCAGCCCACGCCGCAATAAGGGCACACGCTGCGTACGCTTTTGCTGGTGATGATGTCGCCCATGCCATTCCCCGCTGAAACGAAAAAGGCGCCATGCAGCACACCGTTTTTCAACGGGGCTGCATGGCGCCTTTGCCTGAAAGTGCGGCCACCGACGTTGATGGCCTTTGCCTGTGTGTAGCAATGGCTGGGCCAACAGGGGGTGGCGTTGTTGCGCACCCCTGTGGGAGCGGCTTTAGCCGCGATGCTTTGGCTGTTAAGCTGTCTCTTATACACATCTGACGCTGCCGACGAAGTAGAGCCGGTGTAGATCTCGGTGGTCGCCG
>NZ_CEEDHK010000018.1:0-20647 GCF_979254655.1 Pseudomonas sp. AC229 | reverse complement strand
GCTTTAGCCGCGATGCTTTGGCTGTTAAGAGCATCGCGGCTAAAGCCGCTCCTACAGGGTTTTGTGGGTCCGAATTGGGGCGTCTGGCAGGTGGTCGCACTGTTTTGGCTCCAGATCCGGGCGCATCAAAGAGACCACGCCATCGCACAAAAGCCCCACGCCACGGCCTCTGCGCCGCTGTTGTTTTCCTTCTGGCACAACCACTGCATACGTGACTGCAACCCCGCCGCGTTGCTGCGTGTGGGATGCCCTGTCGATCAATGGCGATCGTCTGGCCGCAACCGGCCCGGGTAACTACATGACTGCATGGCTCAAGGGCCGGCAGCACGAACAGGCAAAGGCGCCTGGAACCTTTTTGGTTCCGGGCGCTTTTTTTTGCTTCGACAAAACCGCGTTGGCTCTGGCAGGTACGTCTATGAACAGCACAAATGAACTGCAAACCCTGGTGGTAATCGGCAACGGCATGGTGGGCCATCACTGTGTCGAGCAACTGGTGGAGCGGGGCGCCCTGGCGCATTACCGCATCGAGGTGTTTAGCGAAGAACCGCTGCGCGCCTATGACCGTGTGCATTTGTCCGAGTACTTCGGCGGCCGTGACGCCGAGTCGTTGGCCTTGGGCGATGTCGCGCTGTATCACACGCCCGGCGTAACCCTGCACCTGGGCGTGCCGGTGCTGGAGATCGACCGCGCTCGCCAGGAAGTGATCACCGCCAACGGCTGCGTGCCTTACCACCACCTGGTGCTGGCCACCGGTTCCTATCCCTTCGTGCCGCCGATTGAAGGCGCGGCCGGCGACTCGCGCTTGGTCTACCGCACCCTGGCCGACCTGGACACCATTCAGGCAGCGGCGAAAAACGCCCGCCGTGGCGTGGTCGTCGGCGGCGGCCTGCTGGGGCTGGAAGCGGCGAATGCGCTCAAGTCTCTCGGCCTGGAAGCCCATGTGGTGGAGTTCGCCCCACGCCTGATGCCGGTGCAGTTGGACGACCACGGCGGCCAGGCGCTGAAGGCGCGGATCGAGGAACTGGGCGTGAGCGTGCACCTGTCGCGCGGCACCCAGTCGATCACGCCGGGCAGCGAATACCGCTACCGCATGAACTTTGCCCATGACGAGTTTCTGGAAACCGACCTGATCGTGTTCTCCGCCGGCATTCGTCCGCAAGACGCCCTGGCCAAAGCCTGCGAGCTGGAGCTGGGCGCCCGTGGCGGCATCGCCATCGACAGCCAGTGCCGCAGCAGCGATGCCCGCATTTTCGCCATCGGCGAATGCGCGGCGTGGAACGGCAGCATCTTCGGCCTGGTGGCGCCGGGTTATCAGATGGCCCGCAGCGTGGCCGCGCAACTGTGCGATGCGGTGGGCCTGAGCGACGACAGTGCCCAGCCATTTCTCGGTGCCGACATGTCGACCAAGCTGAAACTGCTGGGCGTGGACGTCGGTTCCATCGGCGATGCCCATGGCGCCACCCAAGGCGCGCGCAGCTACCGGTTTATTGACGAAGCCACCTCCACCTATCGCCGCCTGATCGTCTCGGCTGACGGCAAACAGGCGCTCGGCGCCGTGCTGGTAGGCGACAACAGCTACTACGACACGCTGCTGCAATACGTGCAGAACGGCATCACCTTGCCCGCCGATCCGGCCAGCCTGATCTTGCCGCAAGGCGCCGCCGCACCGGCCCTGGGCGTGGATGCGCTGCCGGCCAGCGCCACCGTGTGCTCGTGCCATAACGTCAGCAAGGGCGCGATCTGCTGCGCCATCGACAACGGTTGCAGCGACCTCGCAGGCCTGAAGTCGCAAACCAAAGCGGCCACCGGTTGCGGCGGCTGCGCGGGCTTGCTCAAGCAAGTGTTCGAGCACGAACTGACCGCGCGCGGCGTGGTGGTCGACAAGAGCCTGTGCGAGCACTTCGCCTATACGCGCCAAGAGCTGTACTCGCTGGTGCGCGTGGGCGGCATCGAAACCTTTGAAGACATGCTCGCCCGCCACGGCAAAGGCCATGTCGGCTGCGACATCTGCAAACCCGCCATCGGCTCGATTCTCGCCTCGTGCTGGAACCGGCCCATTCAGGAGCCGTGGCTGGTTCCGCTGCAAGACACCAACGACACCTTTATGGCCAACATGCAGAAGAACGGCACCTACTCGGTGGTGCCGCGTATTCCCGGTGGCGAGATCACCCCGGACGGCTTGATCGCCATCGGCGCGGTGGCGAAAAAGTACGACCTGTACACCAAGATCACTGGCGGTCAGCGCATCGACTTGTTCGGCGCGCAGTTGCATGAGCTGCCGGATATCTGGGGCGAGCTGATTGCCGCCGGCTTTGAAACCGGCCACGCCTACGGCAAGTCGACCCGCACCGTGAAGAGCTGCGTGGGCAGCACCTGGTGCCGCTATGGCGTGCAAGACAGCGTGAAGATGGCGCTGTTTATCGAAGACCGCTACAAGGGCCTGCGCTCGCCGCACAAGCTCAAGTTCGCCGTGTCCGGCTGCACCCGCGAATGCGCCGAAGCGCAGAGCAAGGACGTTGGCGTGATCGCCACCGAGAAGGGCTGGAACCTGTACATCAGCGGCAACGGCGGCATGCGCCCACGCCACGCCGAACTGTTCGCCACTGACCTCGATGACGAGACGCTGATCCGCTACATCGACCGCTTCCTGATGCTCTACATCCGCACCGCCGACAAGCTGCAACGCACCTCGGTTTGGCGCGAAAGCCTGGAAGGCGGCCTGGATTACCTCAAGGCCGTGATCATCGACGACAGCCTGGGCCTGGCCGCCGAGCTGGAGGCGCAGATGCAATTGGTGGTCGACCGCTACGAATGCGAATGGGCAAATGCCCTGAAAGACCCGGAAAAACTCAAACGCTTTCGCACCTTCGTTAATGCCAAGGGCGGCGACCCGGATATTCACTTCGTCAAAGAGCGCGGGCAGATCCGTCCGATGCAGCTCGACGAACTCAAGCTGATCAACGCAGTGGAGGTGGTGTGATGCAGGCCATGGCACGGCAACAAGGTTGGACCGGCGTATGCGCGCGGGCGGATTTGGTGGCCAATTCGGGCGTGGTGTCGCTGGTGGATGGCGTGCAGGTGGCGCTGTTTTACCTGCCCGATGGCGAGCAGGTATTCGCCGTGGAAAACCGCGACCCGTTGTCCGGCGCCAATGTGATTGGCCGCGGAATTATTGGCAGTCTGGCGGGCGACCTGGTGGTGGCGGCGCCTTTGTACAAGCAGCACTTTCGCTTGCAGGACGGCACCTGTCTGGAATACCCGGAGCAAGCGTTGAAGGTGTGGCCGGTGCGGGTGAGTGGGGAGGTGGTGGAGGTGTTTTTGGCGGGGCGGAACGAATAGGAAGCGCTCTGCCAAAGACGGTGATCATCCCCCTGACACCGTCATCCTCGCGAACGCGGGGATCCAGAATCTTACGTCTGGCCTAGATTGTCGCCCAGTCGGAAATACTGGATCCCCGCGTTCGCGAGGATGACGGTGAGATATCTAACTTGTTGGTTATCCTGCGAGGCAGCATCTCGAGACAGCGGCGCTCCGATCAATCGGGGCTAGCGGTCGATGAAGCCGCTCTACCTTCCACCCCCGCCTAAATTGTCTAGAGTTCTATAACTCATCCAGCTTGCCACCCAGGCGGACAATCCAATCAAAACGCTCATCCTCTCCATGCTCTGCCTGGCCGCGCTAAGCGGCCCGGTTCAGGCTGTCACGCCTGTGCTGACCATCGCGACCAGCGAGCTGCCGCCGTTTGTCAGCTCCAACCCCAAAAACAGCTTTCTCACTGAGCTGCTGCCGCAGATCGGCAAGGAAATGGGGGTGAAATTCACCCTGCGTTTTATGCCTTGGCCGCGTTGCGAACGGGCGGTCGACGAGTTGCAGGTGTGGGCGACCATGCCTTATGTGCCAACGCCTGAGCGCGACACGAAGTTTCTGTTTTCCAAACCGCTGTATGCGAAGAAAACCCTGTTTTTCTATTACAGCCCGACGAATCAGGGCTATCCGCGCACGTTTGAAGCACTGAGTGAATTGCAGGAATACCGAATCGGCGGCGTGCGCGGTTATTACTACGAGGCGCTGCTGGCTGAGGCCGGTTTACAGGTGGAGTCGGCGACCAGCGAAGAGTCCAGTTTCAAAAAGCTGCGCGCCGGGCGCGTAGACCTGGCGCCGGCGGTGGACGTGGTCGGCTGGGACGTGATTCAAAAGCATTTTCCAGCCGAGGACCACGCCAACTTCCATGTGCTGGAAACGCCGTTGGCGGTCGGCCATAACTACCTGATGACCTCACGCAACTATCCCAATACCGAGCAGTTGTTGGAGCGCTTCAACCAGGCGCTGGCCAAGCTGCGGCGCAACGGCGTGTACAAGGAAATTGCCGAGCGCCATGGCCTCGTGGTGGACAACTAGGACCGGCGGCCGTAGTCCTGGGTGATGCGGTCGATGATCACTGCCAGCGCCACGATCGCCAACCCGGCCTCCACGCCGCGACCAACGTCCAGGGTTTGAATGCCCACCAACACTTCTTCGCCCAGCCCGCGTGCGCCAATCATTGAGGCGACCACCACCATCGACAGCGCCATCATCACCGTCTGGTTGAGCCCGGCCATGATGCTGGGAAGCGCCAGCGGCAGCTCGACATTGCGCAGCACTTGCCAGCGCGTGGCGCCCAGACAGCGCGCGGCTTCGCGCACCGAGGTGTCGACTTGGCGCAAGCCCAGATCAGTGAGGCGAATCAGCGGCGGCAGGGCGTAGATAAGCGTGGCGAAAATCGCCGGAATCTTGCCCAGGCCAAACAGCATCAGTACCGGAATCAGATACACGAAGCTGGGCAGCGTTTGCATCACATCGAGCACCGGCATGATCACTCGCCGCGCCGTGGGTCGGAAGGCGAGCAGCACGCCGATGGGCACGCCGAGCAGCACGCACAAGCCGGTGGCCACCAGCACCAGGGCGCAGGTTTGCAGCAGCTTGTCCCACAGGCCGACCACGCCGATCAGAAACATCAGCGCCACCAGCGCCAGCGCCCGTTTCCAACTGCGTCCGGCATGCCAGGCGAGGGCGAATACCATTATCAGCAGCAGCCACCAGGGCAGGGCGCGCAGGCCGCTTTCCAGCCAGGTGACGCCCAGCAACAAGGTGTCCGCCACTTGCCGCAGCTGGTCGCCATAGTTGACGACCAACCCATCCACCAGGTGATTGACCGGCTCGGCGATGGAGTGGTGCAGGCTTTCGGGAAAGCCTGAACTCACAGCGACGCCTCGACCTTGCTGCGTGCTTGGTCACTGACCCACGCCTGCCACACCTGCGGGTTGGCTTTTAAAAACGCTTCGGCGGCGGCGCGGGGCGATTGGCGCTGTTCGCTCATGCTGGCCAATGTGCTGTTGAGCAGGGCGATGGGAAAGTCGACCTTTTCAAACATTGCCACCAGCTCGGGGTGTTGCTCACGGAACGGCGCCGACACGCCAATCGACAAGCGCGCCGCCAGTGAACGGCTGCCGCGCGGGTTGGGGTTTTTGCTGTCGGTGAGGGTTTTCCAGGCCTCGGCGTCGAACGCCGGTTCTTCCAGGCGCACCAGCTTGTAGCGGCCCATTAGCGGGGTGGGTGACCAGTAATAGAACAGCACCGGTTTGCCCCGGCGAATGGACGAGGTGATTTCCGCGTCCAGCGCAGCACCCGAGCCGGTGCGGAAATTCACGTAGCTGTCGGTCAGGCCATAGGCTTTGAGTTTTTGCGTGTTGACCACTTCCGAGGTCCAGCCGGCGGGGCTGTTGAGGAAGCGGCCTTTTTCCGGTTGCTCGGCGTCGCGAAACACCTCGGCGTAGCGCGGCAAATCGCTGACCGAACGCAAGTCCGGCGCCACGGCTTTGATGCCTTTGGCGGCATCGCCATGAATCACATAGTCCGGCACCCACCAACCTTCATCGGCGTTTTTAACGATGTCGCCCAGGCCAAACACTTTACCCTCGGCCTCGGCCTTGACCCAGGCGGGGCTGCGGCCGGCCCATTCTTCGCCGATCACCTGAATGTCGTTGCGCGCCAGGGCCACTTCCAGGCTGACGGTGCTGCCGGGCTGGGTGTCGGTCTTCAAACCGTAGCCTTTCTCCACCAGCACACGCAGCACTTCGGTGATCAGGCTGCCGCTTTCCCAGGTGAGGTTGCCGAAGTAAATCGGCTTCGGCTCGGCCGTGTGCGCCGTAGGCATTAACAAGGTGAAAGCCAGTGCAGCGCCGCCCAGCCAGCGAGTAATCGAATGCATCGCGCGTTCCTTTTGTGCGGAGAGTCGTTGCGAATCCTAGGCGATTTCTTTTACGCCTGACGGCTTTTGAACACGCCGCTGAGAACAAATTCATAGCGTTCGGGGCGGATGTAAAAGGTGGTGCGGTCGCAGCACTGCTGCTCGTCAAACCATGAGGTGCGCTGCATCACCAACAGCGCCGTGCCGCGTTTGATGCCCAGGTGCTCGGCCAGTTTTTTGTCGGCTTCGCGGGCGCGGATGGCCATGTCGGCGCGCACCACCTGGTGCCCGGTGACGCGCTCCAGCACCGAGTACAGCGGTTCTTGCTCGACGCTGGGCCAGTCGACGTCAGCCAGCTCGGCGGTGAGGTAGCTGCGGGCGAAGGCGATGGGTTCGTCGTCGACATAGTGCAACCGCTCGACCATCACGCAGGCTTCGCTGAACAGTTCGGTCAGCTCGTCCGGCACCGCTACGCGGCGATGGGCGAGCAGGCGCATGGTCGGCGCCAGGCCTTGCAGCAGCAGCGAATCGTGAAAGCTGCGCAGCGCGTCGAGGTCATGGCGCACCTGTTGCGCGGCCACGAAGGTGCCTTTGCCTTGCTTGCGCTCGACCACGCCGTCATCGCCCAGCTTGGCCAAGGCCAAACGGATGGTTACGCGGCTGACCTGGAAGCGCTCAACCAACTCCGATTCCGACGGCAATTTACCCAGCGCGCCAAAGTGGCCTTGCTGGATTTCAGTCAGCAATTGTTGAGCGATCTGCTCGTAAAGCGAGGTGGAACTGTCGCGTTGCAAGGTCACGGCTGAGGCGTCCAGGGCATGAAACACAAGGCAGGTGGCCTTGCGCTTCTAAGGTTATGAATTTTCAGTCTTGGGGCTAACTTGTATTAATACGTATTATTACGACCACAGACAGTATAAATGACCTTACGGCGCCTGCCATGTCCCGATTCCAGACCCAACTCGCCATGCCACAGTTCGCCTTGTCACAGCCCGCCTTGCATGTCGATGCCGCGCATTTTGCCTACCCCAACGGCCACGTGGTGTTTCGCGACTTCAGCCTGAGCGCCAAGCCAGGCGAGTTCGTGGCCATTCTTGGACCGTCGGGTTGCGGCAAAACCACCTTGCTCAATCTGTTGTCCGGCTTCCAACAACCGCAAGCCGGACGCTTGCTGGTGCACGGTGAAGCGGCGCGCCCGGAGTTGCCGGCGCTGGGTTATGTGTTCCAAAGCCCGCAGCTGTTTCCCTGGCTAAGCGCGCTGGAAAACGTGCGTTTTGGTTTGCGTGTGGCCGGCGAGCAGAGCGTGGCGGCGCAACGTGAGCGGGCGCTGCATTACCTGCGTTTGGTCGGCCTGGAAGCGGCCGCCGAGCGTTTGCCGCTTCAGCTTTCGGGCGGCATGCAGCAGCGCGTGGCGTTGGCTCGCACGCTGGCGCTGGAGCCGCAGGTACTGCTGATGGACGAACCGTTCGCGGCGCTCGATGCCATCAGCCGCAACGCCATGAATGAAGAAACCCTGCGGCTCTGGGCCGAGCTGGGCCAGACCGTGTTGTTCATCACCCACGACATCGACGAAGCGGTGTTTCTTGCCGACCGCGTGGTGGTGCTGAACATTGCCCCAGGGGGCGTTCACAGCGAGCTCGCCATCGACTTGCCGCGCCCCCGCACCAACCGTGACACCCGCCGCTTGCCGGCTTTTCTCGACTATCGCAACGAGCTGATGGAACGCATCGGCGACGTCATGGCGCAGTCGCCGTCGCTTCCTGAACTCACTTCCTGATATCGAGAATTCCATGATCAAAGCACTGTTGTTGCCCGTCGCGCTGGCGGCTACTTCCTGGCTGGGCGGCGCCCAGGCTGCTGAACCGCTGCGTATCGGCTACGTGATGGCCATGGCCAACGCGCCGGTGATCGTTGCCGAGAAACAGGGCTATTACCGCGACGAAGGCTTGGCGGTGGACATCAAAGCGCTGGGCGACGGCCCGGTGATTCAACAGGCGCTCGCGGCCCACGAATTGGACGTGGCCTACGTCGGCACGCCGCCGGTGTACCAGTGGTATGCGCGCGGCTTGAAGAGCGTGATCCTGGCCAAGGTCAACTACGGCCAGGCCGCCGTGCTGACCCGCAGCGACAGCCCGATCAAGAGCCTCGCCGAACTCAAAGGCCACAAGCTGGCCGGGGTGAAAAAGGGCAGCGGCATGGACGTGCTGCTGCGCGGCTACGTGCTCAAAGAAAACGCCAAGCTGGAACCGGACACCGACGTCGAAATCGTCGACATGCCGCCCGGCAACATGAACGCGGCGCTGGAACGCGGCATTGTCGATGCGGCCTTCAGCTGGGAACCCTTTGTCAGCCAGGCGCTGCTGCGCGGCTCGGCGCGACTGTTGCTCGACGTGAATCAGGCGCTGCCCAATTACCCGTGGTACGTGGTGATCGGTCTGCCGGAAACCCTGCAACAGCGCCCCGATGACGTGGTGAAACTGCTGCGCGCCCACCGCAAGGCCATCGCCTTTCTCAACGAACACCCGGCTGAGGCCAACGCGATCATTGCCGAGGCCTTCAAGCTGGAAACCGTGCAACGCGCCGACGGCAGCACCGTCAGCGGCGTGGAAATTGTTGCCGAAGCGCGCAAGCGTCTGGGCTGGTCGGCCGAGCTGCAAGCCTCGGACCTTGCGTTTATTCAGCGCCTGATGAACTACTCCAACGAACTGAAATTCATGGACGCGCAGATTCCCCTCAAGGATCTGGTCGACACCTCGTACCTGCAAAAAGCCTCGCGTTGAGTCCAGCCATGAATCGCTCCCTGTCACTGCCAACCCCCAACTGGGGCTGGGCCTCGCTGCCGTTTTTGCTGCTGGTGTGGATTGCCCTGGCCAGCCGCTTTCCCAGCTACGTGCTGCCGCAGCCGTGGACCGTGGCGGCCGAGGCGCTGCGCTGGATTGACGACGGCTCGCTGTGGAAGCAGTTCAAAGCCAGCGTGCTGGAGGAACTAGCCGGCTTTTTCAGTGCGGTGCTGGTGGCCGTGGTGTTGGGCGGGGCGGCGGGTTTGTCGCGGCGTTTTCGCGATTTCATCTCGCCGCTCAACAGCCTGTTTATGGCTATTCCGCCGATTGCCTGGGCGCCGCTGATTCTGATCATTTTCGGCTTTGGTTTCTTCTCCATCGTGCTGGTGATTTTTATCGCCGCCGTGTTCCCCATGGCCGTAACCATTCAGGAAGGCGTGCTCGGCATTCGTGACGGCGAAGTACGCGCCGCTCGCACCCTGGGCGCCAATCGCTGGCAGTTGCTCGGCCTTGTGTATTTGCCGGCGTCGCTGCCGTTTCTCACCGCCGCGTTGCGCATTGGCTTCAGCCAGGGCTGGCGCGCGCTGGTGGCCGCCGAAATGATCGGCGCCTCGCAAGGCATCGGCTGGATGGTGTCGATGGGCGGGCAGATCGGCAACAGCAGCCAGGTGCTGCTGGGCATCGTGTTGATCGGCTTGCTCGCCTGGCTGATGGAAGCCTTGGTGTTCCGCCGTATCGAGCGTCATTACCAAGCGTGGCGCGCGGCCTGAAGCGTCGCGCCAGCGCATTTTTTTGATCAAGAGGACTTACCGTGAGCCAGACGTTCGATCCCCGTGAAGCCGGTGAATACACCGCCCCCGTCGGCCTGTATGCGCGCAACAAGGCGCGGCCGTTTCTGGGCAGCATCCGTTGCGACCGGCACACGCTGGTGGCCGGCCAGTGGGACGAAATCACCTTTGTCTACGAGGTGGGCGCCAGCGGCCTGGCCGACGGCGCCTGGCTCAAACTCGCGTTCAAATTCTATTCGGACTGGGCGCTGTTCCAGACTTCCGACCCTACCGCCGCCAACTACGTGAGCGCCGAATACCAGGCGGGCGAGCTGGTGCCAGGGCAAAGCCCGGCGACCGTGCAGCACCTGAACGTGCGCTTCGACCAGAAGGGCCACGAGCGGCCGTTTCAGAAAGCCATCCTGATCGACATCGTGGACGGTTACCTCAACCCCGGCGACCGCATCGTCATTCGCATCGGCGACCGTCGCCAGGGCGGGGCGGGCACACGGGTGCAGAGTTTTGTCGAAAAAGACTTCCGCCTGCGCCTGTTTATCGACCCGCTGGGCAGCTCGAAATTTGCCGAAGTGCCGGGCGATTTGCTGCTCGATATCGTGCCCGGCGTGCCGGAGCGCATGCTGGTGATCGTGCCGCGTCTGGTCGGTCAGGGGCAGCCATTCGATGTGCTGATACGCGCCGACGATGCCTGGGGCAACACCAGCCGCAACTTGCCGCTGACCGGCAACTTGCTGCTCAACGGTCCGCAGGGCAGCAGCCTGGCCCTGCCCATCACCTTGGCGGCCGAAGGCTGGGCGGTGGTTCGTGTACCCGCGCTGAAACTGGAAGCAGTGGGCGAGTGGTCCGTGAGTGTGCAGCCCGACGAGCCGGGCATCGCCCCAGCGCAGGCGTACATCAACGTCGACGAAGCGGGCGCCGGCATTCGCCCGTTGTATGCCGACTTGCATGTGCATTCCGATGACACCGTGGGCACCAACGACACGCTCTACAACCTCAGCTATGGCCGCGACGTGGCCGGCCTCGATGTGCTGGGCTACACCGCCAACGATTTCAACATCACCGAAAAACGCTGGGACGCCGCCGTGGCGCTGATCGGCGAACTCAACGAGCCGGGCCGTTTTGTCTGCTACCCGGGCACCGAGTGGTGCGGCAACTCCTGCGCCGGCGGCGACCGCAATGTGGTGTTCCTGCATGACGGCAAGCCGGACTTTCCCTTCGACGCGCAGGGGCGTCTGGTGCGCTCGTTCGAATGGAATGAATTCACCGCCGGCACCATCAAGCCCGGCGCCTGGCCGGTGGACGAGCTGTACGCGGCCTACGCAAAAAACCCCGAAGGGCATTTGATGATGCCCCACGTGGGCGGGCGTCGCTGCAACCTGGACTGGCATCACCCGGAACTGGAGCGCCTGATCGAAGTGGGCTCGGCCTGGGGGCAATTTCATTGGGTGTACGCCGAAGCCTTGCAGCGCGGTTATCGCGTTGGCGCGGCGGCCAACAGTGACGAGCACCAGGGCCGTTGCGGCGGCGGCGTGCCGGCCACGGCGGTGTTTGGTTCGCGCGGCGGCCTCACCGGCGTAATCGCCGACAGCTTCGACCGCGCCGGCGTCGGCAAAGCGCTGCGCGCCCGTCACACCTTTGCCACCACCGGCGAGCGCAGCGTGGGCGTGGTGAAGGTTGGTGAGCGGTTGATGGGCGACGTGCTGCGCGCTGAAGCCGGGCAAACCCTGGACTACCGCCTGCTCGGCGATGCCGGCTGGGAGCAGGTGGAACTGTTTGATGGCGAGCAGTGCATCTGGTCGCGCAACCTGCATGAAGAAGCTGGGCTTTCGAGCCGCCGCGTGCGGGTTCGCCTGGGCGGCGCGCGGATCAAAGACCGTTATCGCGGCGCGTACTGGAGCGGCGAAATCGAGATCACCGGCGCGGTTATCAACGGCTTCAACTTCCTGGGTGCTGATCACCCGGAGCAAACCGTGTGGCGCAAAAACGCCACCACGCTGGCCTTTCGTACCGACACCAATGGCGACACCGACAGCCTGGAAATCGAGCTGTCGCAACTGGCCGGCGCGCGCATCAGCCTCACCAGTCGCGTGGACGCCTACGTGAAAGTCGGCGATCCGTTGCAGCCCCATCCCCATGTGCACGCGCCGACCGTGAAGGTGCAGGTGTCGGGCACGCAGTTGCTGGAGCAGGGCGCGGTGGTGGAAAAACTGCCGGGCGCCGAACTGCAAGTGGCGCTGGAACGCATCACCGAGCAGCCGTTGCCGCGTGAGGTGCAGGGCAGTATTGGGCTCGACGAACTGGCGCTGGACCCGGCCCGCGAGCACCCGCTGTTTATCACCGCACGCCAGCGCGACCAGTCGCGGGTTTGGACCTCGGCGGTGTTTGTCAGCGTGTAGGGCGCGCGGTCAGTCTTTAAAGGCATCGTCCAGCGGCACGCGGTAGCCGGTGGCCAGGCGATTGGTTTCGTTGGCCATGCCGATTACCGCCTGCAGCTCGCCAAACATCTCGTCGGTCATGCCCGCTTTGCGCGCGCTCGCGGTGTGCGAGCCGATGCAATACGGGCAGTTGTTGGTCACGCTGACGGCGACGTAAATCAGCTCTTTGGTCAGGGCGTCCAGCGCGCCCGGGGCCATCACCTGCTTGAGGCTCTGCCAGGTGCGCTCCAGGGTGTCGGGGTGCGCGGCGATGCATTTCCAGAAGTTATTGACCTGATCAACCTGACGCGTTTGCTTGATGTCGTCGTACACCGCCCGTACGCGCGCATTGGCATTTTCATATTCGATTAAGTGCTTGGACGTCATGTTCTTATTCCTAATATTTTTTGCGTTGAGCCGAAGGGAAACTACCGTCTGCTCTAACGCTATCAAGGAGAGAAACCGATGTCATTGCGCATTCTGGCGTTAGCCGCCACCGCCTTACTGCCCCTGTACACCGCCACGGCCACCGCCGCCGAGCCGGGTTTATGGAACGTGTACGCGTCGCTGAAAAGTCATAAATGGGTCGACCTGACCCACAGCTACAACGAGCAGATTCCGCACTGGAAAGGCTTCGAGCCGGCGCAGCGCAAAACCCTGTACACCATTGAGAAAGACGGCTTCCAGGTGGACCTGTATTCCCACGTGGGGCAGTGGGGCACGCATGTTGATCCGCCCGCGCATTTCCACACCGGCCTGCGCACCGTCGACCAGATTCCAGTGACCGAGCAACTGTTGCCATTGGTGGTGCTGGACATTCACCAACAGGTGCAAAAGAACCCGGACTACACCGTCACCCTCGACGATGTAAAAGCCTGGGAAAAACGCCACGGCGCCATCCCCGCCGGCGCGTTTGTGGCGCTGCGCAGCGATTGGTCCAAGCGCTGGCCGAGCCAGGACAAGATTCAAAACCTCGACGACAAAGGCGTGGCGCACTATCCGGGCTGGAGCAAAGAGGTGCTGGTGTACCTGTACGAAACGCGAAAAATTACCGCGTCGGGCCACGAAACCACCGATACCGACCCTGGCATCGCCACCAGCAAAGACGACTATTCGCTGGAGTCGTACATCCTCGGCAAGAACCACTACCAAATCGAGCTGCTCAATAACCTCGACCAAGTGCCCGAAGCCGGTGCGCTAGCTGTGGTGAGTTTTCCGAAAATTGAAAAGGGCAGCGGTTTCCCGGCGCGCGTGTTTGCCATCGTGCCGTGATAACGGGGGGTCAGCGGGCGTTTAAACGCCTGGATTTATAAAATCGCTTGGTATGACGCTCTGCCTTAAATAGAATCAATCTCATTTGTTTCGTAGGCAGAGCCTCTCGCTATGACTGAAGTCGCCTCAACGCCGCCGCACATGCCGGAGCACGGCCTGACAGCGCTGTACCGCGAGCACCGCACGTGGCTGGAAAGCTGGTTGCGCCGCCGCGTCGGCAACGCGTGGGATGCGGCGGATATCAGCCAGGACACCTTCTTGCGCGTGCTCTCCAGCGCGCAGCCGCTCGCCGATTTACGCGAACCGCGCGCCTATCTGCTCACCGTCGGCAAACGCCTGCTCAGCAACTTCTACACCCGCCGCAGCCTGGAACAGGCCTATCTCGATGCGTTGGCGCAACTGCCCGAGGAATGCGTGCCGTCACCGGAACAGCGCTGGCTGCTGCTGGAAACCCTGCACGCCTTGGACGAACTGCTCGATGGCCTGGCAGCGCCGGTGCGCCGTGCGTTTTTGTTAAGCCAACTGCATGGCCTCGGCTACCGCGACATCGCCGAGCAGTTGGGCATTTCTGAGCGCACGGTGAAGCGCTACATGGCCCAGGCCTACGAACACTGCTTGCTGGTGGAGCTGTGATGCGCGCCTCGCCGGCAAGCGAAGCCGTGGAAGTGGCCCGCGCCGCCGCGCGCTGGTTGGCATTGCTGGAGTCGGGCGGCGCCACCGAAGACGACCATCGCCGCCTGCAACAGTGGCGCAACAGCCATTCCCACCACGAAGCCACCTGGCAGAAAGCCCAATTGCTGCGCGAACGCTTTAGCGGCGTGCCGCCAGAATTGGCCATGGCCACGCTGGACCGCCCGGACCTGGCCCGCCGCGCCGCGCTCAAACGCGCCCTGGCGGTGGCGGCGCTGGTGCCGACCGGCTGGCTGATCAGTCGTCAGTTGCCGCTGGACGTTTGGAGTGCCGACCTGCACACCGCCATCGGCGAGCGCAGCAGTCGGCTGCTCGCCGATGGCAGCACCGTTGAGCTAAGCACCGACAGCGCCGTGAACCTCGATCTGGCCACCCGCACCGTCACCTTGCTGCGCGGTGAGCTTGCCCTGACGGTGCCCGGCCACCAGGCACTGACCGTGCAAGTGCCGTACGGGCACATCGCGGTCGCCAACAGCGAACTGTGCGTGCGCCGCAATGCGCACGCCTGTCACCTTTCGGTATACGCCGGCGAGGTCAGCGTGCAGCCGTTGCACGGCGCGCCGCTGGTGCTGCGTGCAGGGCAGCAGGTGGACATGAACATCGGCGGCATCAGCCCGGTGCGGCGCTTTGAAGTGTCGCAGCCAGGTTGGCGCGACGGCGTGCTGGTGGCCGAAAACCAGGCGCTGGGCGATTTCTTGCGTGAGCTCAGCCGCTTTCGACCCGGGCTGTTGCGCTGGTCGCCGGAGCTTGAAGGGCTGCGTGTGACCGGCAGTTTCCGCCTCGACAACACTGACACGGTGCTGGCGTTGCTGGCCGCCACCTTGCCGGTCGAGGTGCAATCGCGCACGCGCTACTGGGTGACGCTGCTGCCGAAAACGGCGGCGGCAAAAAATAATGTGGGCTGAGGCTGTCCCTTTTTTTCATCTCGCCGGTCATTCCAGGCAAGTGAATTGAATCGAGAGCGATCCTCCATGTCCGTCGTCCAGCCTCATCGTCCCAACCGTTTGCCTTTCGCCTTGCGCCCGCTGTCGCAACTGGGCCTGATTCTCAGCCTGGCCGGTGCGCTGCACGCCGTGCCCAGCCTGGCCGACGAGGCACGTCGCAGCTTTCAGGTGTCCGCCGGCAGCCTGAGCAGTGCGCTGACCCGCTTCGCCAGCCAGGCCGGCGTCAATCTTTCCGTCGACCCCGCGCTGGTCAGCGGCCGCAACAGTCCCGGCCTGTCCGGCAGCTATGGCGTGGAAGAAGGCTTTGCGCGCTTGCTGCAAGGCAGCGGTTTGCAGTTGCAGCAAGCGGGCGAGGGCGCCTACACCGTGGTGCCGGCTGCGCCCGTGGGCAGCGCCGTGGAAATTGCGCCCACCAGCATTACCGGCGGCCAGCACGCGGCCGAGGCTGAGCGCTATGCCGGCGGCCAGATCGCCCGCCGTGGCTCGCAAGGGTTGCTTGGCTCGCGCGACTTTATGGAAACGCCGTTCAGCATGACCACCTACACCAGCGAGGCGGTGAAAAATCAGCAGGCGCGCACCTTGAACGACCTGGTCGCCAGCGACCCGTCCGTGCGCGCCACCAACCCGGCCGGTGGCCGCTTCGAGCAATTCACCATTCGCGGGCTCAGCCTGTTCAACAGCGACGTTTCCTATAACGGCCTCTACGGCATCTTGCCGACGTACTCCATCGATATGGAAATGGCCGACCGCGTCGACGTACTCAAAGGCCCGAGCCAACTGGTCAATGGCATCTCGCCGCGCGGCAGCGTTGGCGGTGGCATCAACGTGGTGGCCAAGCGCGCCGACGACAAACCGCTGACCGAATTCACCGGCAGTTACGCCTCCGACAGCCAGGTCGGTGGCGCCGTGGACATCGGTCGGCGCTTCGGCGAAGGCAACCAGTTCGGCCTGCGTTTCAACGGTGTGAAACAGTCCGGCGACACCGAATGGGATCACCAGAGCGTCGACCGCGAAATGGCCGTGCTGGGCCTGGACTTTCGCGGCGAGCGCCTGCGCCTGTCCACCGACATCGGCCACACCGAACGCGACACCGATGCGCCGCAGGAACGTGTGCTGGTCGGCGCCGCTGCGAAGGTGCCGGACGCCGACGACGTGCGCCACAACTACGCGCAGTCGTGGACCAAGGCACGCACCGAAGACACCTTCGGCGCGGTGAACGCCGAGTACGACTTCAGCGATTCGTTAATGGCCTACGGCGCCGTGGGTGCGCGGGAAAGCAACCACGACTTCCTGCGCCACAACGTGCCGGTCAGCAACGACGCCGGTGCCTTTGTGGTCCAGCCGCGCGACTTCACCCGCGACGAATCGGTACGCACCGCCACCGCCGGCGTGCGCAACTGGTTCGACACCGGCCCGGTCAGCCATGAACTGAACCTGTCGGCCAGCTACTTCTACATGGACTTCACCAACGGCGGCGCGCGCTACGCCAACGCCACCAGCAACCTCTACAACCCGGTGCAAACGCCCACACCGACCACGCCGATTCGCCCCGACGCCGAGGTGTACACCGAGAACCGCTTCAGCGGCGTGGCGCTGTCGGACACCCTGGGCTTTTTCGACAACCGCTTACTGCTCACCCTTGGCGCGCGCTGGCAGCGGGTGCAAGTGGACGACTGGAGCAACGACGTAAAAGGCGATACCGCCTACGACGAAGAGAAGGTCTCGCCCTCCGGTGGCGTGCTGTACAAACTCACCGACGAGCTGTCGCTGTATGCGAACTACATGGAAGGCCTGAGCCAGGGCAAGATCGCGCCGTCCACGTCAGTGAACACCGATGAAATCTTCCCGCCGTTTATCAGCCGTCAGGTGGAAGTGGGCGCCAAGTACGACCTCGGCAGCTTCGCCCTGACCGCCGCCGCGTTCCGCATCAAGCAGCCAGCCTACGAAACCAACGCCACCTCGCGGGTGTTCGGCCCTAACGGCAAGCGCGAAAACAAAGGCATCGAACTGAGCGTATTCGGCGAGCCGCTGCAAGGCTTCCGGCTGATGGGTGGGTTGATGTACATCGACAGCGAACTGACCGGCACCGTCGGCGGCGTGGCAGACGGTAATCGCGCCCCGGCCACCCCGGAATACAACGTCAACCTCGGCGCCGAATGGGACGTGCCCGGCGTGTCGGGCCTGACCCTCACCGCACGTGGCATTCACTCCAGCTCGCAGTACCTCGACCAAGCCAACAGCAAGCAAATCGACGGCTGGGAACGCTACGACGTGGGCGCGCGGTACGCCTTCAAGGCAGCCGAAAAAGACATCACCCTGCGCGCCGGCATCGAGAACGTGATGAACGAGCGCTACTGGGCCTCGGCCGGCGCTTCCGACGACAGCGAACCGGGCTTGAGTTTGTCGACGCCTCGTACGTACCTGGTCTCAGCCACCCTCGGTTTCTGACCACTGTTTGCTGCGCAACTGTTGCTCCAGCAACACCGGATCAACAGGCTGTTGGCCACCTAACAGCAAACATGACCGCACAATGTTCTCAACCCCGCGCCGCCTCTGGGCTGCAGGGGTTGGCATGAGTGCTGCAATATTCCTTGTGAATAGCGATTCGCTGCTTATTCCTTCTTTTTAGGAATAAGCAAAGAACGGTCGCCCCGTCATCACAAGGAGTTTTCCCATGGCTAGCACCCCGTACCGCACGCGCCGCCTGGCTCGTTTCTTTTCCGCCGCCGGCCTGGTGCTGGGCGCTTCCATCGCCGCCCTTGGCGGCGCGCACATCGCCCAGGCCGCCGACGCGTTGCCCAAAGAACTGCGCCTGGACTACGCCTACTACTCGCCGACCAGCCTGGTGCTCAAACACTTCGGTTGGCTGGAACAGAGCGTGGGCGAGGGCAGCAAAGTGACCTGGACCCTCAGCCAAGGCAGCAACCGCGCCCTGGAATACCTCAACAGCGGCAGCATCGACTTCGGCTCCACCGCCGGCCTGGCCGCCGTGCTCAGCCGCGCCAACGGCAGCCCGATCAAAACCGTGTACATCGCCAGCCGCCCGGAATGGACCGCACTGGTGGTGGCCAAAGACTCGCCGATCAAAATCGTCGCTGACCTCAAAGGCCACAAAATCGCCGCCACCAAAGGCACCGACCCGTACTTGTTCACCCTGCGCAGCCTGGAGCAAGCCGGCCTGAGCAAAAACGACGTGGAGCTGGTGCACCTGCAACACGCCGACGGCCGCACCGCCCTGGAAAAAGGCGACGTCGACGCCTGGGCCGGCCTCGACCCGCTGCTGGCCGCCAGCCAATTGCAGGCCGGTTCGCGCATCCTGTACCACAACGTCAACTTCAACAGTTACGGCGTCATCAACGTCACCGAGAAGTTCGCCAAGCAGTACCCGCAAGCCATCGACAAAGTGATTACCGCCTACGAAAAAGCGCGCAAATGGGCTCAGGAAAACCCCGAAGAGCTGGCCCAGATTCTTTCCAAAGAATCTGGCTTGCCGCTGGACGTCGCCAAGTTGCAACTGCAACGCACCGACTTCAGCAACTCGCAGCCCGGTGCCGAACACATCGCCGCCCTCAAAGCCGCCGCGCCGATTCTGCTGACCGAAGAACTGGTACGCAAAGGCGTGGACGTGAACGCCGTGGTGGATCAACTGATCGAACCGTCGTTCAGCAAACAGGCTGTTGCGGCCAAGTAAACGACTCATGCCGCTCAGCAGCGCCTACCGGGTCGATGTGAAGGTGGCACTTGCATCCATTAGGGCCAACCCTATGACCAGCAAAAGCAAAACCCTGCCCCTGTCCACCGAGCGCAGCTGGAAGCCGGTGGTCGACAGCGCTGCCTGGAAACGCCGCGCCAAGGGCCTGGTGCTGCCGGTGGTGGCGCTGTTGGCACTGGAGTTTGTAGTGCGCATCGGTTGGGTGCCGCCGTACCAACTGCCGGCACCCAGCGACATTGCCCTGACCCTGCGCGACCTGGCCGGCGGGCAGTTATGGAACCACATCGGCGCCAGCCTGCTTCGCGTGTTATCCGGCTTTGCCATCGGCGGCGGCCTGGCGCTTCTGGCCGCCGCCTGGGTGGGCCTGAGCCGTGAGGCCGAAGCCTATCTGGAACCTACCTTCGCCGGCCTGCGCGCGATTCCAAGCCTGGCGTGGGTGCCGTTGCTGCTGCTGTGGCTGGGCATCGACGAAACCTCAAAAGTGGTGCTGATCGCCATTGGCGCGTTCTTCCCCGTGTACCTCAACGGCGTAGCGGCCATCCGCAACATCGACCGCAAACTGGTGGAAGTGGGGCAAATGTACGGCTTCAGCGCCACCCAACTGGCGCGGCGCATTCTGCTGCCCGCGGCCTTGCCCGGCCTGTTCACGGGCCTGCGCAGCGGCATGAGCCTGGCCTGGATGTTCCTCGTCGCCGCCGAACTGATCGCCGCCACCAAGGGCCTGGGCTACCTGCTCACCGACGGCCGCGAAACCTCGCGTCCCGACATCGTGCTGGCCGCCATCATCGTGCTCGCCGTGCTCGGCAAAGTGTGCGACGGCGTGCTGGCAAAACTCGAACAGCACTTCCTCGCCTGGCGCGACGCCTTCACCGGCAACAGCGCTGGCCCCACCGAGAACTGAGCATGGCGCAGGCCCTTCTGAACGTGCGCATCGAGCGCAAACACTTCGACGCGGTCACCGTGTTACGCAACATCGACCTGCACCTGGACCCCCAGGAAATCGTCAGCCTGCTCGGCCCCAGCGGCTGCGGCAAAAGCACCTTGCTGCGCATTGCCGCCGGGCTTGAACGCGACTTCAGCGGCGCCGTCAGCCGCAGCGAGCAGGGCGCCGATGTGGCGTTCGTATTCCAGGAACCCCGTCTGATGCCGTGGCTGACCGTGGCGCAAAACATCGGCTTCAGCGCCGGCGCCGACTACGACGCGCCGTGGGTGCGGCAACTGATCACTGAAGTGGGCCTGGACGGTTTTGCCGACGCCTTGCCCAAGCAGCTTTCAGGCGGCATGGCGCAACGTGTAGCGCTGGCGCGCGGGCTGTACTCGCGGCCTCAGGTGTTGCTGCTGGACGAGCCGTTTAGCGCGGTGGATGCGTTTACGCGGATGAAATTGCAGGATTTGTTGCTGCAGTTGGCGCAGCACCATGGCATTGCGTTGTTGCTGGTCACGCATGACGTGGATGAGGCGCTGTACTTGAGTGATCGGGTGTTGGTGATGGGGAGTCAGCAGCCGAGCAGTATCCGACTCGGTCTCGATGTACCGTTGGGGCGGCCGAGGGATCGGCGGGATGCGGAGTTGGGGAGGTTGAAGGGGGAGGCGTTGACTGAGCTTCAGTTGGCGCATGTTATTTGAGGCCCATGTAGGTGGGCCGGTTTGGGATCGAGCCTCAATCGGCGCTTGATCCACCGCTTTTGGTCGGTTTGGGATCTGCCGCTTTTGACCTGGATTTTGATCTATCGCTTTTGATCTACCTCGCGAGGTTTATCGCAGGCCGAGTGGAGTCGTTGCGTAGGGGGTTGAGCGGCCGGGAGCCGCGAGAGGCGTGTCGGG